>NZ_JBYNDP010000032.1:0-33186 GCF_059783535.1 Tateyamaria sp.
CCATGTTGAACTCATCCTTGCCCCAGGCCCACATACGGTCATCACCGGCAAAACTGCCGAATTGTTCCAGTGCATTGGCCAGCGATACGCCTTCTTGCGCCAAACGCTCCTCGGTGACACCCGTCAGTTTCGCGTTCAATGGATCAAGAACGAGCGGCACACCTGTGCGGTCCATTGGTCGGATCAGCACTTCGAAACGCTCAAGAGTATTGTAAGGCGCTTCGAGCGACAAACGAACCGCGCCGATCTGAAAAACAACCGGATCAGGGTCATGGGGACCGCACCAGAACCGTTGCGGCGCGCCCGGCGCTGTTGCGAACTCGCAATCATAAATGATTGCGGTTCGGCTCATCCCCAAAGCTCTGCATTCGGGGGATGAACGCCAGAGGTGTCATAATGCAAAGGCGCCTGCCGGTCTTCTGCCAACAAGAGCGGCCCATCTAAGTCGACAACCGCCGCGCCCTGCGCCACCAGCGTCGCGGGTGCCATGGCAAGGGACGTTCCCACCATGCATCCGACCATGATGCTGTAGCCTTCAGCAAGAGCCGCGTCGCGCAGAGCCAGCGCCTCGGTCAGCCCGCCGGTCTTGTCGACTTTGATATTGACCATATCGTACTTGCCCTTGAGCGCAGGCAAGTCTGCACGGTCGTGGCAGGATTCATCGGCACAGACCGGAACGGGCCGGTCCAGACCAATCAGGGCGTCATCATCCCCGGCAGGCAAAGGCTGTTCCACCATCTGTACACCCAGGCGCACCAAGTGCGGGGCCAGATCAGCGTAGATCTCGGCGGACCAACCCTCATTGGCATCGACAATGATGCGGGAGGATGGGGCCCCGGCCCGAACGGCTTCAAGCCGGGGCATATCATCTGGTGTGCCCAGCTTGATTTTCAGAAGCGGGCGATGCGCGTTCTGCGCGGCTTGCGCCTGCATCGCCTCGGGTGTGTCCAGTGACAGGGTGTATGCGGTGATCTCGGGGGCGGGCGTTGGAAGACCTGCAAGGTCCCAAGCGCGTTTGCCCGCCTGCTTGCATTCGAGATCCCACAAGGCGCAGTCAACTGCATTGCGGGCCGCACCCGCCGGCAAGAGATCATATAGCGCCGCCCGCGTCACCGTCTCGGGCAGGGCTTTGATTTCTGCAGTTACACTGTCTAGCGTTTCGTCATAGCGGGCGTATGGGACACATTCGCCAACGCCCGTGTGAACCCCATCCGTGGCCTTGGCCGTCAGCACATGCGCCTCGGTTCGTGACCCACGAGAAATGGTAAACGCCTGCGCCAGACGAAAAACATCACGAGTTACATCTATGCGCATGCGCCCACCATTTCTTGTTCAAGCATCACCCTTGGCGATGGCAAAGTTACAACGTCATTCCGTCAGGATGACAGAGCGTCCACCAGCTTGCCAGCGCCAAAGCGGAACGGATCAGCAGCGGGAAGACCCATCCGGTCTTCGATCTCCGCCAAGCATGCACGTGCTGCGTCTTCATCCAGCGCCTTGGTGTTCACCGACACACCAGCGACAAAGCAATCCGGGTTTGCAACACGGGCAATCGGAAGCGCTGTATCACGCAGCTGTTCAAGCGACGGCAACCCGTAGTGCGGCAGTCCGCGCATATGTGTCCGGGTTGGTTCGTGGCACAGGATCAGCGCGTCGGGCTGACCGCCATGGATCAGTGCCATTGTCACACCGGAATAGGACACGTGGAACAGGCTGCCCTGCCCTTCAATGTGATCCCAATGATCGTCGTCATTGTCTGGCGTGAGGTACTCAACCGCGCCCGCCATGAAATCCGCAATTACTGCGTCCAATGGCACACCTTTGCCAGTGATCAGGATACCCGTCTGTCCGGTTGCGCGGAAATCAGAATTCATACCCCGCTTGCGCATCTCCGCGTCCATCGACATGGCGGTATACATCTTGCCGCAGGAACAATCTGTTCCTATGGCCAACACGCGCTTGCCGCTGCGCTTTTTGCCGTTGGCAATAGGGTATGCGATCGTGGGAATACGCACATCGTGCAGTGTACAGCCATTCACACGTGCGGCGGCCTGAAGTTCATCCTCGTCCCGCAAAAGATTATGCAGACCAGCGGCAATATCATATCCCATTTGCAGCGCCTTCACGAGCACGACCTTCCAGGCATCGGAGATCACACCGCCGCGGTTTGCCACGCCGATCACAAGGGTCTTGGCTCCGGCCGCCTGCCCTTCCTCAAGAGTCATGTCGGTCAGCCCCATATCGGCGCCGCACCCTTCCAAACGGATTTGGCCCACAGCATTTTCGGGGCGCCAGTCCTTGATCCCCTGCGCCACTTTGGCAGCCAACTGGTCCGGCGCGTCGCCAAGGAACAATAGATATGGTGTTTGAATCATCTGACATCCCCTTCGTCGTTGCGCGGCATTTTAGCCATGCTGAGCGCAATCAAATCGTGAAACTGCTCCAGATCTAACCAATTGCCGAAGATTCTTGCGCAAGTTTCCATTTTGCGCACATTTTTTGCGACAAGACTCACATGCTTGGCAGAATCGCCGCGTCATGCTGCAGGTGCAAAATGCGCCTTGCGCAGCAGTGCGCAATTTAATACCAGCCAGACAGCCCCACGTGAAATTATCTTACAAAGGTTGTGCCATGTCTTTCCGTCTTCAACCAACACCCCCCGCCCGTCCAAACCGTTGCCAATTGTTTGGCCCTGGATCTCGCCCCGCAATTTTCGAGAAGATGGCAGCATCGGCGGCAGACGTCATCAACCTTGATCTGGAAGACAGTGTTGCACCAAGCGACAAGTACAGCGCGCGGGCAAACGTCATCGAAGCCATCGGCAACATCGATTGGGGCAACAAGACATTGTCGATCCGTATCAATGGCCTCGACACCCCTTATTGGTATCGGGATGTGGTCGATCTGATGGAACAGGCGGGCGACCGGCTGGACCAGATCATGATCCCCAAGGTCGGCAACGCCGCAGACATCTACGCGGTTGATGCGCTTGTCACGTCCATCGAAGCGGCCAAGGGGCGGACCAAACCCATCACCTTCGAGGTTATCATCGAATCCGCCGCCGGTATCGCCCATGTCGAAGAAATTGCCGCAGCCTCACCACGGCTTGCAGCCATGTCGCTGGGCGCGGCTGACTTTGCTGCCTCCATGGGCATGGCAACCACCGGTATCGGCGGGACACAGGCTAACTACTATATGATCCATGAAGGCCAGAAACACTGGTCTGACCCTTGGCACTGGGCCCAGGCCGCCATTGTCGCCGCCTGCCGCACCCATGGCGTGCTGCCCGTAGACGGGCCTTTCGGTGATTTTTCAGACGATGACGGGTTCCGGGCACAAGCCTTGCGGTCGGCCACCCTTGGAATGGTCGGGAAGTGGGCCATCCATCCCAAACAGGTCGCACTGGCAAACGAGGTGTTCACCCCATCCAACGAGGCAGTGGCCGAGGCGCGCGAAATCCTCGCGGCGATGGAGGAGGCCAAGGCCAAAGGCGAAGGCGCAACTGTATACAAGGGCCGCCTTGTCGACATTGCGTCGATCAAACAGGCGGAAGTCATCGTACGTCAATCCGAGATGATCGCAGGCATTTAAGAGCCAAAAGGGACGGCGGGTGGGGCGTCTTTGCCACAGGCAAACAGCGTCTGCCCGTCGTTCTCAATCCGGCCAGACCTTGCGACCATCAACGCCCGTCTCTTCGATCAAGCCCAACCGCTTGGCTTCGAAATAGTAGCCGCGGGCATACCACATCACCGCCGCATCCATGTCTTCCCCAGACACCAACCATGCCCCGCGCAAATAGCGCGTGGCATATTTCAGGTTTGTCTCTGCATCGAGCAATTCATTCGGCTGCCCTCGAAACCCCATGCTGCGCGCAGTGGCGGGGAGGATCTGCATCAAACCGTAATAAGGCCCGTTTCGCGCCTCGGGCCGGTGCGTACTTTCGCGAATGACAACGCGCTGCACCAAGGCCACGGGAATGTCGTTAGCTGCCGCTGCTGCCTCGATTTGCTGCCGCAATTGGGGCGTTTCATTAGGGTAAAGCGGCACAGCAGGCGCCACTGGCGCCTCGGGTTCAGGGCTGGAGCAGGCAGTCAGCACAGCCACAACGCAAATCAGGATCAAACGGGTCATACAGCATGCCTAGTGGCTGGCGGGTTTAGACACCACGCACACAGACGTGATTGGGCAAGTCCCCGCTCACATGCTTCCCTGCCACAACAATTGCATCACCGGAGACACTCATGCGCCTGATCCTTGCTGCTCTCGCACTGACCGTAACAACACTCGTGGCACAGGCCGAGATGGCCCCAAGGGAAGGTTGGTCCGTGACCCCAACCACCAAAGGCTACGACCAGTTGATCGCAGACGTTAAAGCGGCGGCCAAGGCCAACAAGATGGGCGCTGTTACCCAAGCCGGCCCCACCGGGGCGGCAAAGTCTCGTGGCATCACCATTCCAGGCAACCGGGTGATCGGGCTATTCAATAATGTCTACGCTGTGAACATCCTGAACCTGTCCACGGCCGCGATGATCGAAGCGCCCGTGCGCGTGTACGTGACGGAAAATGAGGATGGTACCGCGACGCTCAGCTACAAGACCCCATCGTACGTGTTTGCGCCTTACGTGGAGGAGGCCGGCTCGGAACTAGCGATCCTGGCTCAGGAACTGGACGCAATCTTTGCGGCCATTTCAGATCGGGCGACGCAGGAATAGGTTAAGCTAGGCACGCTCGTCCTTCGGAGAGCCTATTACAACATAAGACGTGATGGCGTTGACCTGTGGAAGCGCGCCCAGCAGGTCCGTATGAAACGTTTTGTAGCTGGGCAGATCGGCACACTCGACGCGCAACAGATATTCGATTGTACCGGTTATGTTGTGGCACTCGCGCACTTCGGGCGCACGGGAAATTGCACGCTCAAACGCTTCCTGGCTCGCCTTGGAGTGGTCATTCAGCCCAACACCTATATAGGCCACAAAACCCGTTCCCATTTTGGTTCTGTCCAGAACAGCGCGGTACCCGGTGATAATCCCTGCCCGCTCCAATTCCTGCACGCGGCGCAAGCAGGCAGACGGCGACAGCCCAACGCGATCGGCCAGTTCGATGTTACTGATCCGACCATCGCGGGACAGTTCTTGCAATATATGCTCGTTGATGCGATCAATCTTCGTCATTGGTTGCTCAAATAGCCCAAATACTATCTATTTCGCAATCTGTCTCATCCAATACTCCCGCATTTATTGCACATGACCTACGACCTCCTCACCGCTTTGGCCGCGTTTGCCTTTGTCAGTTCCATAACGCCCGGTCCCAACAACCTGATGCTGATGGCATCTGGTGCAAATTTCGGCTTTCGCCGCACAATCCCGCATATGCTCGGCGTTGGGCTGGGCTTTGTGTTCATGGTGCTTTTGGTTGGCGCAGGCTTGATCCAGATCTTCGACCTGTACCCGGTCAGCCACACCGTCCTGAAAGTGGCATCAGTCACCTATCTTCTTTACCTTGCATGGAAGATTGCGACCGCAGCGCCTGCAAAAAAGGGTGCGGCCAAGGGAACGCCCATGACATTCATGCAAGCGGCCGCCTTTCAATGGGTCAATCCAAAGGCATGGACCATGGCGCTGACCGCCGTGACCGTCTACACGCCCGACACGACCCTATGGGCAATAGCCCTCGTTGCAATCGTCTTTGGCGCAATCAACCTGCCATCTGTCAGTTCGTGGACATTGCTCGGCCAGCAGATGGCGCGGGTGCTTACCAACCCAGGCCGCTTGACCGCGTTCAACTGGACGATGGCAGCACTTCTTGTGGCATCGCTGTACCCCGTGATCTTTCCCTAACGTTGCAAATGCTGCATCCTGCGGCCATATAGCGAAAAATCGCATCGGGGACGCAGGCGTGACGCAGTATCTTGAATTCGAAAAACCGTTGGCTGAAATCGAGGGCAAGGCAGAAGAACTGCGGGCCCTTGCACGCCAGAGCGAAGACATGGACGTCACTGACGAGGCCGCGGGTCTTGATACCAAGGCAGCGCAGATGCTTGATGACCTTTATGGTGATCTGACTCCCTGGCGCAAATGTCAGGTGGCGCGCCACCCCGACCGCCCTCATTGTCGCGACTACATTGAAACGTTGTTCACAGAATACACCCCGCTTGCGGGTGACCGAAATTTCGCTGACGATCACGCGGTCATGGGTGGATTGGCCCGCATGAACGACAGGCCCGTTGTCGTGATCGGCCACGAAAAGGGCAACGACACCAAATCACGCATCGAACGTAACTTTGGCATGGCGCGCCCCGAGGGTTATCGCAAGGCCATCCGGCTGATGGATATGGCTGACCGCTTCGGCCTACCAGTCATTACGCTTGTTGACACACCCGGTGCCTACCCAGGCAAAGGCGCTGAAGAGCGTGGGCAATCCGAGGCGATTGCACGTTCTACCGAAAAGTGCCTGCAGATCGGCGTACCCCTGGTTTCCGTCGTGATTGGCGAGGGTGGATCGGGTGGCGCAGTGGCATTTGCCACAGCGAACAAAGTCGCGATGTTGGAGCACTCGGTGTATTCGGTGATTAGCCCCGAGGGCTGTGCTTCGATCCTATGGAAAGACGCAGAAAAGATGCGCGAGGCGGCTGAAGCACTGCGCCTGACTGCACAAGACCTCAAGCAACTCGGTGTGACCGACCGGATCATCCCAGAAGCCGTGGGTGGCGCACACAGGCATCGCGAAGATACAATTGCCTCTGTTGGCAATGCCCTGTCCGCAATGCTGGAAGAGCTCGACGGCAAAGATCGCGCGACACTCATCAGCGACCGCAGACAAAAATTTCTGAGCCTCGGCAGCACAGGGCTGGCCGCCTGATCAGCTCGCCAACATGCGCAAACCTTGCGTGACGTCGGACCGGACCGCGAGGCGGAGACTGGGTTCGTCACCCGCGCGCAAAGCAGCAATGATCAAGCGGTGGTATCGCGGCGGCTCGGTCCTTCGCAAGCGACCATACAGGGCCCGCATCGTCGGGCCCATCTGCAACCATACCGTCTCAGCCATCGCCAACATCGCGGGGGCCTGTGCCCGCAGATAGAGCGTGCGGTGAAATTCGAGGTTGGTGCGGATGTAACTGACCGCATCGCGGTGCGCGACAGCTTCGGCAACGGCGCTGTTGATGCTTTGCAATCGTTCGATCAAAGCCAAGTGCGCGCGCGGTAGTGCCCGGGTGGCCAACTCTACCTCGATCAAGGCCCGGAGAGCCGCAAGCTCTTCGATCCTCTCGTTGGACAGTTCCGGAGTGGAGACACGCCCGGATTGAGACAGGGTCAATGCACCTTCCGCCACCAGACGGCGTACCGCTTCACGCGCGGGGGTCATCGATACGTCATACTGCTTGCCGATCCCCCGCAGGGTCAAAGCCTGCCCGGGGGCAATATCACCATGCATAATGCGTGTCCTCAGACGGCGATAAACGCGATCATGGGCTGCTGACGCCGTATCTCGGGTGCGTGGAACCTGCTGCATCACCTTTTGTGATCACACGATGCCATACGGGTCAATCGCCAAAGCGGAAGCGATGCAGAGTGTTACCTTCAGTCCTCAGCCAGCGCCGCTGTGCATCATAAGGCCCGTGAATCCGAGAAACGGCATCCCAGAATGCGGCCGAGTGGTTCATCTGTTCCAAGTGGGCCACCTCGTGGGCGGCCACGTAGCTTAAGACTTCGGGCGGAGCGAGAATGAGGCGCCACGAGAACATCAGCCGACCGGCTGATGAACATGATCCCCACCGGGACCGCGTGTCCCGCAAGGTCAGGCCATTGTAAGACCGGCCAAGCCGCTGGGCGTAATCATCACAGGCCACGGCCAATACATCCCGCGCGCGGGCTTTGAGGAAGCCGAGGACCCGAGCCGGAGCGTTCTCAGACGGGCCGGGAACCAGCAATGCATTGTCCGTCATCACAACCCGCCTACCCGTTCCCTGGGCGATGCTGCGTGCTTGCCCCTCCACGGGTAAATGTGTTCCTGCACCTACAATCACATCATCAACCCGTGCCGCCAGATGCTTGCGAATCCAAGGCTCTTTCTGGCGCGCGAAGTCGAGCGCTTCCCTCTCTGCCACATGCGTTGGCAAGGTCAGTGTGACGCGACCATCCAAGGATGAAATGCGAAGAGTGATGCGCCGCGCCCGCGGGGACCGGCGCAGCGTCAGAACAATGTTGGGGCGTCCTTGAAGTACCCGTTCAGCCATCCCATCTCCGCATCCCGGGCCAACACCCAACCATAAGGCTTTGACTCCGTCCCGACCTTATGGCACTTGCCCAGAATCGCCGCAACACGAGGCACGCCCTTTTACCCGCTTTCATAGCGCCGGACCGGGCTACGCGCAGACAAGAGGATGACACATGCCAAAGGAAGAATGGGGCACCAAGCGACTTTGTCCGACGACAGGAAAACGGTTCTACGATATGAATCGAACGCCGATCATCAGCCCCTATACTGGTGATGTGGTCGAAGTCGACAGCTCGAAAACCCGTATGATCGCTGCTGACGCAGAAGATGCCGCGTCGGCCAAGAACAAAGCCAAGACCGTCGCGGACGAAGAAGATCAAGTGCTGGACGACGACGATGTTGATGTCGAGCTGGATGACGATCTGCTGGATGATGACGACGACGATGAAGACAACGTCTCGCTCGACGAGCTGGCGGACGTGGCGGCTGAAGAAGACGAGTCGTAAACGCAAGCGCCAAACGGGATCTTTTTCGCTTGATCCCGTTTGGCAAAGCGCCTAATCAGCGGCGCACGGCTGGAAGCAGCCAACCAAGGATGGGGCATTAGCTCAGCTGGGAGAGCGCCTGCATGGCATGCAGGAGGTCAGCGGTTCGATCCCGCTATGCTCCACCATCCATTTCCGCGAATTCACACACACACCAGCGCGCTGGTTGTACCTGCAGGCGCTGACTTGCGCGCGTTTGCTGCGCAGCCACTCTGAGCGCAGCGTTCGCCATTTTTATTGCCGCATGGCAGCAATAAAAAAGGTCGGAAAGCGGGCCGTTCGGTTACTTTCAGAGTACCGCTTGCCCTTATCGTGACACGCAGCAGCGTCACAAAAACTTCGTGCATCTGATACATTTTCGAATCCAAAGCGGCCGATACACCCCGGTATTGAACCGGGGAATGGTATGCTCAAGATCGAACGACTGACCAAAGCATTTGGGCAGAACATCGCGGTTGATGCTGCATCGGTTCAAATCGACCGTCCCCAAATGATCGGCATTATCGGGCGCTCTGGCGCCGGAAAATCAACACTGCTGCGCATGTTGAATCGGCTCACCGATCACACGTCCGGCACCATCCATTTCGAGGGACAGGACATCACATCTCTGAAAGGTGCGGCCAAGCGCGCGTGGCAGAGCCAATGCGCGATGATCTTTCAACAGTTCAACCTGGTTCCGCGAATGGATGTGGTCTCAAACGTGCTTCACGGCACTTTGAATCGTCGGTCAACAGTCGCGACCCTGTTCAACCTGTATCCAACTGAAGACATCCATCGGGCAATCGACATCCTTGATCGGCTGGGCATTGCCGAACACGCACCGAAACGGGCCGAAGCCCTGTCCGGCGGTCAGCAACAGCGCGTCGCGATTGCCCGCGCACTCATGCAAGATCCCAAGATCATACTTGCAGACGAACCTATTGCCTCTCTTGATCCAATGAACGCTCAGATCGTGATGCAGGCTCTGCGCCGGATTCACGAAGAGGATGGCCGCACGGTCATCGCAAACCTGCACACGCTGGACACCGCACGGCGCTATTGCGACCGCGTGATCGGTATGCGCGCGGGCAAGATCGTGTTTGACGCAACGCCTGAAAAGCTGACCACATCCATGGCCCGCGAAATCTATGGCGCCGGCGCAGAGTTTTCCGAAAGCGCAACATCGACCGAGATCGAGACACTCGACGCTTCGGAAAAAGCCAAGATGGAGGCCGAAGCCTACGTCTGACCTTCATCCCCGGTGCACCCGCGCTGGGGTTTTTTCGTTCAAACGGAGAGAAAAATGAAAAAGATCATCGCTGCCGCTCTGGCAACCACGGCACTGGCGACAGTCGCCTCGGCTGAAGACATCACCGAATTCCGCATTGGCCTTTTGGGCGGAGAGAACGCTCAGGATCGCCTGAATTCAAATGAGTGCCTGCGCGCCTATACAGAAGAAACGCTTGGCGTTGACACCAAGCTGTTTGCCCCCGCCGACTATGCCGGTGTGATCCAGGGTCTGGTCGGTGGCACGCTGGACATGGCGTGGCTGGGCGCCTCTTCCTATGCAGCGACATATCTGCAGAACCCCGACGCGGTCGAACCTGTGCTGGTCAAGATCAACCTCGACGGCTCCTACGGCTATCACTCCATAGGGTTTGCCCGTGCAGACAGCGGCATCACCAACCTCGACGAGATGGAAGGCAAAGTATTTGGTTTCGGCGACCCCAACTCGACCTCGGGCTACCTGATCCCTTCGATCGAAATCCCGCAAGCGGCTGACAAGATCACAATGGAGTCTGGCGACTACTTCGGTGACGTCAAATTCACAGGCGGTCATGAGCAAACCATCGTCGCGGTCAACAACGGCGACATCGACGCTGGCGTGACATGGGCGGACGGCCAGGGAAATTGGGAAGACGGCTATAACTCGGGCGCGCTGCGCAAAGCCGTAGATGCAGGCTTGGTCGACATGAACGACCTTGTTCAAATCTGGAAATCCAAACCGATCCCGGAAGGCCCCGTCGTTTTACGCAAGGACCTGCCCGAAGATGTCAAAGCCAAGATGATCGCTCTGGTCGACAACATGTACGACACGGACAAGGACTGTACTTACAACATCTCGGCTGGTGAAAGCTTGGGCTTCGATCCGATCACCCACGAGGCATACGTCTCAGTTGTTGAAGCACGTAAAGCCAAATCAAACTAATTTAAGCCTGTGTCTGCCGGGTCCCCAGCAATTGGGGGTCCGGCAATTCGTTGGGGGTAAGGGCATGGCAGAAACAACCGCAGGCATGCGCGACCTGGGCGTCATCCAAGACGACTACTTGGCATTGACCCGGCAAAAGCGCCTCTATTCCTTTATCCTGTTGATAATATTCATAGCGCTCATGGTCGCCGGGTTCTCTGTCGCTGGACAGCGCAATGCAGGGTCTTTCTGGGATGGTTTGGACAACTTTTTTGACTACCCTGCGGAATTAGTGATCGAGGCGAGCGGAAAACTGGCCGAGTTGCCCGGCCATTTCGTGACCTTCTTCCCAGCCCTGATCGAAACAGTGAACATTGCGGCCGCCGCCACGTTGATAGGCGCCATCGCGGCTATTTTTCTGTCGCTACTTTCAACGCGCGGAATGGCGCGGTTCCCTGCTCTCATCCCGGTTTTTCGCCGCATCATGGACGTCAGCCGCGCCATTCCCGAGATTGTCGTGGCGCTTGTGCTGATCTTCATTCTTGGCGGTGGCCCGGTTCCCGCGATGATTGCCATTGCAATCCACACGGCGGGCGCGTTGGGCAAACTGTTCTCGGAAGTGAATGAGAATGCAGACCTGAAACCGCTTGACGGCCTCGCCTCTGTCGGAGCGACTTGGGGGCAGAAGATGACGCTTGGCATCATCCCACAGGTTGCACCCAACTGGCTAAGCTACGCACTGTTGCGGTTCGAGATAAACGTGCGCGCCTCTGCCATTTTGGGCTTTGTCGGCGCTGGCGGGCTTGGCTACGAACTCAAAAACGCCATCAGCTGGGGCCAAGGCCGCTATGATGAAGCCGCCTCGATCTTCCTACTCTTGTTCATCACGATTGTTGTCATCGATCAGACCTCTAGCCACTACCGCGATCACCTTACCCACGGGTCCAAGTCGGGACGCCGCTCATGACCATGCTCGACACCACCGACCTGAAAGGCTCCGCAGACCGTGTGGTGGCCCGCAAGCGGATCGTCAGTTTCGCCCTGCCTGCCCTAGTTCTGACCTATCTGACTTATGTCTTCTTTGCCTTCGGCGTACCCGATCTGATCACCAAGGCCGACGGAGCCAATGCGCGCGCGCTGATTGCGGACACCTACAGTCACAAAGTGCACGTAACACGGGACAACCGAAATGGTGCCGTGCGTGTCGCGGTCGAGGGCGAAAACAAAGGCGCCTATGCTGAAGATAAAAGCCCGGACTGGGTAGCACTTGGCGAGGAGACGATCATTGATGTGGGTGGCGGTCACATCATCACCTACCTTCCCGAGAACAATGGCGTAACTTACGATGTGCCAGGGTATGGCCTCATGACATTCGAGGTGTCCCGGTCGCAAGGCGTCATCCAGAACTATCCAACGGACGATATTCCAGACTGGATAAATGCATCAAAGAACCGCGTGGCCGTGACGACCGAAGCCGGCCGCCTGTCAATCACCCGCAACCGGACCGAGGTGTTCCGATACATTGTCGGATGGGAGCTGTTCTTTTTCACACCCGATAGCCCGTACTACGGACTAGGGTTCGGAGAAGTGGTCAATCGCGCTTTTGATGGTGAGGCCGCAGCTATTGCGCATGACTTCTGGACCAACAAGATGTGGCGGCATGGCGATGTGGCTTGGGCTATATTCGAAACTATCCTGATGGCCTTTCTTGGAACCATGGGTGGTGCCATCGTCGCCCTTCCGCTGGCGTTCCTGGCTGCTCGCAATTTCGCGCCGCTGGCGGCCGTGCGCATAGCAACGCGGCGCTTGTTCGACTTTATCCGCGGGGTGGATGCGCTGATCTGGACGATTATCCTGTCGCGCGCCTTCGGCTTGGGGCCATTGACGGGTGCGCTGGCTATTCTGATCACGGATACTGGTACATTCGGCAAACTGTTCTCTGAAGCTCTGGAAAACGTGGACCAGAAGCAGATCGAGGGTGTGCAGTCGACTGGCGCAAAACCGGTTCAACGTTACCGGTTTGGTGTGATCCCGCAAATCACGCCGGTGCTGATTTCACAGATTTTGTATTTCCTTGAATCCAACACCCGCAGCGCCACAGTCATTGGTGCCATCACTGGCGGCGGTATCGGTCTGTTGTTGACCCAAGCCATCATTACACAGAAGGATTGGGAAGAAGTCAGCTATTACATCATGCTGATCATAGTGATGGTTATCTTCATGGATTGGCTGTCGGGCTTGCTGCGCCGAAAACTGATCAAAGGGGGTAAGGACGGACATTGATCCCACGATTGCGCGAGGAGCCATACTTGCATGAGCAAGTGGAAGCGGTGAATACAAAGTTCGGGCGGTACAACCAGATCGGCCAGAATAGTCGGCTCGCACAAGTGGAGATTGGCGACTACAGTTATTGCGACAGGTTTTGCGATTTGGCGAATGCAACCATTGGAAAGTTCGCCAATATCGCCAGCTTCGTCCGCATAGGCGCGACTGATCACCCGCTGGATCGCGCATCCCTACATCACTTCATGTATCGTTCTGCCAGCTATTGGAATGACGCGGAAGATGACGCTGATTGGTTCACACATCGGGCGTCACGGCGCGCCTTTATCGGGCACGACACATGGATCGGCCACAATGCACAGATCAAGCCCGAAGTGACCGTCGGCCATGGTGCGGTTGTTGCGTCCGGCGCAATTGTGACCAAAGACGTCGCACCTTACACCATCGTGGGCGGCGTCACCGCTGGTAAACTCCGGGATCGCTATGCTCCGGGTATCGCGGATCGCATGATGGCATTGGCTTGGTGGGACTGGGATCACGCGATCTTGCGGGCAAGACTCGATGATTTTCGCGGCCTGAGCGCCGAAGCCTTTCTCGAAAAATACGAAAGCCTTTGACTTATTCTGCCGCCACCGGCAGCGATGCATGCAGCTTGCTAACGCGGTTAGCAACGTCGCCGCACAAATGAGTCCACCGGCCACCAGACATAGTCGCTTCTATCTGGCGTGTGTCGATGTTGATGATGGTCAGGTCGGCCCGCTTTCCGACGCTCAAAGTGCCACGATCATTCAGCCCCATGATCTGAGCCGGCCGAGACGAAATCATATCCCATGCTGCAGGGAAGCTTCGCAAACCTTGGTCGGCCAAGGTAAACGCCGCTTGCGCCAAGGCGGGGTAGTAGTAATCCGATACAAGCGCATCACACGCGCTTGCGCCAATCAGCACGGCAGCTGCAATGTTGTTCGACTGACTGCCGCCGCGCACGACATTTGGTGCACCCATGAGTATCGGGTCTCGCCAAGTACGGGCGACGATCGCAGCGCTCATAGCGGTTGGAAACTCACAAACCTTCGCCCCAATCATGGAATAGCGTTCGCGGGTAGCGGCGTCCTTATCATCATGGCTCCCATACTTCACACCAAGTCGATCGAAAGCTGACGCGAGATTGCATAGATAACGGGGGACATCGTTATCCCGTTCCTTCGCCGCGATGACCAAGGCCATATGCTCATCCGGCGTACGCCCGGCTTTGGCGGCCCAGGCAGATATTGCTTCGGGTCTGGTGCTTGCCAGTTCAACCGCTTCGTCAAGATGGTTGTTGAAGATAACATAGTCGATCCCATGTTCCCGGATCGCGGCCAACAATCGATCCTGATAGTCCATCGTGTGCGTTTCGCACCGGATCTGGACACGAAGGTCGGTCTGCATCTGCGGGCCATAGGCCGCGTGGGCGGCAAGGAACCCTTCGGCATAGTCCGGGCTGCGGTGGCCACCTTCCCAGCTCCAGCTTTGAGCCATCCAGGCCGTCGTTACACCATTTGCGGCTGCATCTCGGTCAGTTCCAACAAGCCCTGTCAACAATGGAAACGGGGCTGATGGGCGTGGCGCCATATGGTGCTCAAACGCGTCGCCGTGCAAATCAATGATACCCGGCATGACCAGGTAGCCATGCAGGTTCAAATCACGCGCAACCGTATCAACCAGCATCCCGTCCGCGACACTGACGGGTGCATCGATCAAAGCGCCCCCTTGCAGGACGCTGGCACCGACAAGGCGCATCGAAGGATAAGGTTGGCGCATCAATCTGCCTGAACACTTGTGCTGATACTCGTCTGGATAGAATAGCCTGTGGATATGTCAGCGTCGTGACACCACAGAACTTTCACATCTCGTCCGACAGTGTCAGCGTGACGCGGTCGCCAGCGAACCATGTCTGACCCAACTCTATTGGCTGTCCAGTCAGGTCGACATTTACGCCGACACTGCGCAATAAAGGTGCCCCTTCGGCCAGGCGGAGATGAAGGGCCTGCGTTGCTGTCGCAGCTGTGGCAGTCAACCGCGTCCATGCGCGGGTATAGTCCGAGACGTTGCCGGCCTTCAGCGCCGCAGTGACCGAACCCGACGCTTGCAGTGCTTTCGGGAGGTCAGGAAATCGCCCAGCAGGGAAGATCGAACAGAACAGTGCAATGGGTTGGTCATCAGCAAAACTGAGACCGTCATAAACATGTACCTGCGCGGCTTCCGCAAGCTGCAACGCTTCCCGTTCTTTTAAGCTGGCAAGGCGGGTAATGACCGACAAAACCTGCTTGGCCGGGATGCGTCCTGCGGCCCTGAGGTTTTGGTGGAACCGCACGCGTCGGCCAATTGGATAGTCGGTCGGCGTCTGCGCAACGAATGCACCCGCTCCGCGCCGCGTGTGAACGGTTCCGGCTTTGACCAAGGCAGACAGCGCATGGCGCACCGTATGCCTGTTCACTCCAAACCGGGCCGATAGCTGCGCCTCCGTCGGAAGCTTGTCGCCGGGATTGTACAGGCCGTCGGCAATTTCTTCGGAGAGGGTGTCCGCAATGGACTTCCAGATGGGTGTGCGCGCCATGTGTCACCAAACTTTCACATCTAGCCGATGGACGCAGCAACGCGACTCGTCTATTATTTGTCTAGTTGTATAGGAATCTCGACAACTTCGCAAGGTGTATAGATGGACGGATCAAACGACCCAAACGCAGCGCGAAAGGCATGGTTATCTGTGTTGTCCAGAGCCCCGGCGCCGCATCTTGCAGAGCTTTGGACCAATGCTGGCTATGATCCAGCACACGAGGTGCTGCGCGCGCCCGAAATCGGCGCAGTCATGATCCGTGGCCGTGCTGGTGCTGTTGGCGCACCATTCAATCTGGGCGAAATGACCGTCACCCGCTGCTCCATCCGTATCGCCTCCGGGGAAGTTGGTCATGGCTATGTGCAGGGGCGCGACAAGAACCATGCGACGCAAGCCGCTTTGGTCGATGCTCTCATGCAGACGGCTGATGCGAAAAGCATAGACGCCGCAATCATCACTCCTTTGCGCAAAGCCGCCGAGCAAAGCCGCGCCACACGAGCAGCGAAAGCGGCAGCGACCAAGGTGGACTTCTTTACAATGGCGCGAGGGGAAGACTGATGGAGCAATCAAGTCTGTCCGGCGGCTTCACCGACCCGCCTCACGAAAGTGCAACAGCCTTTCGCGGGATCATGCGCGCCATGGCCTGCCCTGGAACGATTTGCCATGTTGCAGGGGCCGTGCCGCCCGCCCCGTTGTCCATCGCGGCAGGAACCGTTCTGATAACCCTCGTCGATCACGACGTTGGTGTGAACTTGGCCGGGCGCTACGACACACAAACCGTACGCAATTGGATAAAGTTTCAGGCGGGTGGACGATTGGTTGATCCAGCTGATGCGCAATTTGTTCTGGGGAATTGGGAAGACATTGATCTGTCCAACCTTGCAGTCGGCACCGCCGAATACCCTGACCGCTCTGCTACAGTCATAGGCGACATGCCGGTATTGGAGGCCAGCGGAGCAACGTTGAAAGGCCCGGGCATCAAGAGCGTCGCGCGGCTCAACCTGCCTGATCTGGAGACGTTCCAACGCAATGCTGCGCTGTTCCCCCTTGGTCTGGACTTCATGTTCACATGCGGGTCGCAAATCGCTGCCCTGCCCCGCAGCACAAAGGTGTCCTGACATGTATGTTGCGGTCAAAGGGGGCGAGAAAGCAATCGACGCAGCCCATGCCTGGCTGGCCGAGGAACGACGCGGACCAGTGGACGTGGCAGAGCTGTCAGTGCCGCAAATCAAGGGGCAGTTGAAACTGGCAGTGAACCGCGTCATGGCCGAAGGCTCGCTTTATGATGCGGACCTCGCCGCCCTCGCCATCAAGCAAGCGCGCGGCGATATGATCGAAGCGATTTTTCTGATCCGCGCGTATAGGACGACCCTGCCTCGCATCGGTAGCTCTGTAGCATTGGACACAGAGGAAATGGCGTGCGACCGCCGCGTGTCCGCTACGTTCAAGGACGCACCAGGCGGTCAGGTTCTCGGCCCAACTTTCGACTACACGCACCGGCTGCTGGATTTCAAATTGGCAGCAGAGGGAGAGATGCCGAGCGCGCCCGAACGCGAAGGTGACGCGGGCACAAAGCCACACATCATGTCCTTTCTGGATCGTGAAAGCCTGATCCAGCCAGAACCAGAAGGTGCAGAAACTCCTCCCGACCTGACTAGGGAACCCCTCGAATTACCTGCTGATAGAGCATTGCGATTGCAATCCCTGACACGCGGGGATGAAGGGTTTATCCTTGGCATGGCCTACTCGACGCAGCGCGGATACGCCCGAAACCACGCTTTTGTCGCGGAGCTGCGCATCGGAACCTGCACAGTTGAGATGGATATCCCTGAACTGGGTTTCGCGATTGAGATTGGTGAGGTCGAACTCACGGAATGTGAAACCGTGAACCAGTTCCAGGGGTCCAAGACGGAACCGCCTCAATTCACGCGGGGGTACGGACTTGTGTTCGGTATGTCCGAGCGCAAGGCCATCTCTATGGCCCTGGTCGACCGTGCACTTCGGTGGGAGGAACTGGGAGAGGACAATGTCGGTGCCCCGGCACAGAACGAAGAGTTTGTGCTGTATCACGCCGACAACATTCAGGCGACGGGCTTTCTGGAGCACATTAAGCTGCCCCACTACGTGGATTTCCAGTCCGAGCTTGAACTGATCCGCAAGCTAAGGCGCGAAGCAACGGGATGTAACCAGCAGCAGGAGGCGGCCGAGTGACGGACTACAACTTTGCCTACCTGGATGAACAAACCAAACGCATGATCCGACGTGCGATCCTCAAGGGCTTGGCTATTCCAGGGTACCAAGTGCCATTCGCAAGCCGGGAAATGCCAATGCCCTATGGTTGGGGCACCGGCGGCGTGCAGGTGTCTGCCGCAGTCATGACGCAGGAAGACGTGTTCAAGGTGATTGACCAAGGTGCAGATGACACAACCAATGCAGTGTCCATTCGACGCTTTTTTGAACGTACGGCCGATGTTGAGACGACCGAAGCCACGGCGGAGGCCACAGTCATTCAGACCCGCCACCGCATTCCCGAAGAGCCACTGACCGAGGATCAGATCCTTGTGTACCAAGTGCCGATCCCGGAACCCTTGCGTTTTTTGGAACCGTCCGAGGTCGAGACCCGCAAGATGCACGCTCTTGAGGATTATGGGCTGATGCATGTGAAGCTGTACGAGGACATCAGCGCCCATGGTGCAATAGCGACCGCCTATGCCTACCCGGTGAGTGTCGAGGGGCGCTATGTCATGGATCCATCCCCAATTCCCAAGTTTGACAATCCGAAGCTGAACATGCCCGCAATCCAGCTGTTTGGTGCCGGGCGAGAACAGCGTATCTATGCCTTACCCCCGTACACACAGGTCGTCAGTCTCGACTTCGATGACTATCCTTTCGAGGCCACCAAGGCCGACCATCCATGCGGATTGTGTGGATCGACGGACAGCTATTTGGACGAGCTGATCATCGATGACGCGGGCGGGCGCATGTTTATGTGTTCGGACACTGACTACTGTGGCGCGCGCCGGGCCAAGGGCCATTTGGGCGCCGAAGGCACACCCTTTCAGGAGGATGCAGTATGATCAACCAATTGCGTATTTACGACGTTCCACCAGAGAATGCGGAACCATTCCTCGACCGCTTTCGTGATCACGCGGCGCGACTGATGGAAACATACGGGTTCCGTATTCAAGCAATGTGGACAGAGCAGACTGAAGAGCGGTTGCGTTTTGTGTATTTGCTTGCATGGCAGGACGAAGCGGAAATGAAGGATCGCTGGGCTGCGTTCATGGCGGATGAAGAGTGGGCGCAGATCAAGAAAGAAACATCGGCACAGCACGGCACCTACGTGTTGGGCATTGAAGACGTTCTTCTGACTCCAACGACTTTCAGCGCAGCCATCGGAGAAACGTGATGAAACCGCTTTTGCAGGTCGAAGGTCTAGCCAAGTTTTATGGGCACCGCGTTGGCTGCGCCGATGTGAGCTTTGACCTTTACCCAGGCGAGGTAATGGGCATCGTCGGCGAAAGCGGATCCGGCAAGTCGACACTGCTGAATTGCATGGCAGGCCATCTCCCGCCCGACACCGGCAGGGTGCTGTTCAACACCCGAGCAGACGGAATGCGCGATACGGTCACGATGAGTGAACCGGAAAAGCGGATGCTCGGCCGAACTGACTGGGCCTTCGTCCATCAGCATGCGCATGAAGGGCTGAGGATGAACGTCAGCGCTGGCGGGAATGTGGGCGAACGCCTGATGGCTGTGGGTGTGCGACACTATGGTGAGATCCGCGATCAGGCCATGGATTGGCTGGGTAGGGTCGAGATTGCCGCCGACCGTATTGACGACCACCCCAGACAATTTTCAGGCGGTATGCAACAGCGGCTACAAATTGCGCGCAATCTGGTGACCGGCCCACGATTGGTCTTCATGGATGAACCCACCGGCGGTCTTGATGTCTCGGTTCAGGCGCGGCTGCTGGACCTGCTGCGCGGCCTGGTACGCGAAATGGGTTTGAGCGCGATCATCGTGACACATGATCTGGCCGTCGTGCGCCTGCTGGCAGACCGTCTGATGGTGATGAAAGACGGGCACGTGATCGAAACGGGGCTGACCGATCAGGTGCTGGACGACCCGCAACACGCCTATTCGCAGTTGCTTGTGTCGAGCGTGTTGCAGGTTTGACGCAAAGCACCAACCCGGAGCTTTTGGCAAGATGAATATGATCAGAGTAGAAGATGTCGCCAAATCCTTTGTTCTGCACAATCAAGGCAGCGCAGTCATTCCAGTTATGAATGGCGTATCTCTGACGGTGAGCGCTGGAGAGTGCGTGGCATTGACTGGTGCTTCGGGCGCTGGAAAATCAACCTTGATGCGGATGATCTATGGTAATTACACCACGCAGGCCGGCCAGATCATGGTCGGAGATGTCGATGTCGCCTCGGCCCCGCCGCGCGATGTTCTGGCGCTGCGGCGTGAGACGCTGGGCTATGTCAGTCAGTTTTTGCGCGTGGTCCCGCGTGTACCCACCATAGATGTCGTCAGCGAACCGTTGCGCGTGGTCGGCGTTGACACCGAACAAGCCGATGCAAGAGCGCGCGAACTGCTCTCGATGCTGAGTATCCCCGAACGTCTCTGGTCGCTTAGTCCGACAACCTTTTCCGGGGGCGAACAACAGAGAGTGAACATCGCACGCGGGTTTGCATATGACTATCCAGCCATGTTGCTTGATGAACCCACGGCGAGCCTCGATGCAACGAACCGCGCCGTTGTGCTGCAACTGATCGAGAGCGCCAAGGCACGTGGGGCAGCCATCATCGGCATTTTCCATGATGAAGCTGCGCGCAAACAGGTCTGCGATCGCGAGGTCGATGTCAGCCTCTTTGCTCCGGAACACGCCGCATGACCGGACGCTTGATTGCAGTTGTTGGACCATCTGGTGTTGGGAAAGACACCGTGATGGAAGCCATGGCCAAAGCAGAACCAGACCTTGGCTTGATCCGCAGGGTGATCACCCGTCCGGTAACGTCAGGGGGTGAAGTGTTCGATGGCGTTTCAGAGGCGACTTTTCAAGCAATGATGCGCGATGGGGCATTTGCATTGTCCTGGACAGCGCATGGATTGTCCTACGGGATTCCTAAAACGGTCGATGCTCGCCTTACGGCGGGTCAGGATATGCTGATGAACTTGTCACGCGCAGTGTTGGCGCAGGCCCAGTCTCGGTTTCCTGGCTTGATTGTTTTGGCCCTTACAGCGGATCCCGACGTTTTGGCGCGCCGACTGGCCGCGCGTGGGCGGGAAGATCACACAGACATTGCCGCGCGTCTGGCACGGGTTGGTGCGGGTGTTCCGGACGGTATCAAACCAACCATCATCGACAATTCGGGCGCGTTGGAAACCACAGTTCAAAAGGCGTTAAACGCGCTTTACCCGGTCAGAGCGTAGCGATGTATCTGATGAAAAAACCCGGTCTCATCTTCTCCCAGCAGGGTCAGGCTGTCTATCCGATAGGGCGACAACGCCAATCCCGCCAAAGCCGGGGTCAAGGCCGTCTCTGCTTGCGAAATAGTAGGTTTGTCCAGTTTGCCGGTAAGTGTCAGATGAAACCGGAACTGGTCCAGTACATAAGGGTAGCCCCAGCGCATAAGATGCGCCTCTTGTTCAGCCTTCAGGTTGGCGCCACGGCGCTTGGCCAGTTCAGCGTCACTCGGCGGCGCGCGGAAAGCGTCAAGCTCTTGCACGGCGTGCGCGGCAAGCACACCAAGGTTGCTGTCATCACCACTTGGAACGAGTGCGAGGAAACGCCCGAGGCGCGCCAGTTCAAGACCATCGAGCGTTACCGCCGGGGCATCCGCACACAGCGCGGCGAGCGCTGCATTCAACGTATCCGCACTCTGTCCCTCCGCCAACCTGAAGGGCGGCTTGATCGTTCCGTGGAACCCGTACTTGCGTGGGGTTTCCGTCACCGCGGCCACGTCCAGATCACCGACGTCAGGGTGCGTGCACCCAACTCCGCCGGCGCTGTCCCATCCCAGCCATCTCGCACCGAAATCGGCGAGCGGCGTGCCCGGTTCGGGCGTGTAGTAGATGGCGTAGCGCTTGAACATATCCCACCCCATTCCAGTTCGAGATGACAGGCACATGACACAAGAAACGATCCTCGCCAACGCCAAGCTTGTGCTGCCTAATGAAGTGGTCACTGGGCATGTCGTCCTCCGCGATGGCATGATTTCCGAAATTGGAACGGGCGCGTCTGTACCCGCCGGTGCCTTGGACTGCGGCGGAGACTTCCTTGCCCCAGGTCTGATCGAATTGCACACCGACAATCTTGAGCGACACATCTCGCCCCGCCCCAAGGTACCATGGCCGCACGGACCTGCGATCCTGGCGCATGATCGGGAACTCGCGGGCACTGGGATTACCACCGTCTTCGATGCCATGCGTGTCGGGTCGATACCGTCCGGCAAAGGTCGGTACTTGAAATATGCGCGCGAGTTGTCATCCGAGATGCTGGCCTTGCGGGCGCAAGGCGTACTCAAGATCAGCCATTTCCTGCACTTGCGTGCGGAAATCTGTTCGGAAACTCTTACAGACGAGCTTGCAGAGTTCACACCGGATGACCGGGTCGGGATCGTCAGCTTGATGGACCACACACCCGGTCAGCGCCAATTCCGCGACATCGACAAAATGAAGGCCTATGTCATGGGCAAGAACAACTTCACCGAAGACGAGTTCGACGCCCATATCGAAAAGCTGCAAGACTTGCAGGACAAGCTGGGAGCCAAACACGAAGCGGCAGCAGTGGCGGAGGCAGGTCGACTGGGCGCGGTCCTTGCCAGCCACGATGACACCACAACTGACCAAGTGACCACTTCGGCAAGGCATGGTGTCGCAGTTGCCGAATTTCCGACCACCGTGGAAGCCGCTGAAACGTGTCGAGACAACGATATCGCAATCATTATGGGCGCACCTAACCTCGTGCGAGGCGGGTCTCATTCCGGCAATGTTGCAGCCAAAGACTTGGCTGAAAGAGACCTGCTGGACATTCTATCATCAGACTACGTGCCGGCCGCGCTGTTAATGTCTGCGGTCCAACTCGGGAACATGTGGGGCGATATGGCGCGCGGCATTGCGACGGTCACCCGCACACCGGCCAAATCAGTCGGACTTGAGGACCGGGGAGAGATTGTAGTGGGCAAGCGAGCCGATCTCGTTCGCTTTGCGCAAATGGATGGGGGTGCCGTAGCGCGCGAGGTGTTCAGCCTGGGGCGGCAGGTGGCTTGACCCGCAAAGTGCGGCCGACACTGGAGTGCCGACCGCTTTCGATTTTGATGACCTCGATTCCTAGAGCAGGAAATCGTCTGTCGATAGTAGATCGGCGCTCACCCCTTCGAGGGTGATGGTGGTTCGCCCAAAGCTCACAACCGCGCCGGTTTCACCGTCTTCCACAAAATCCATGATGTCCCAATGGTCGCGGAAACCGCGCAGCACGATTGTGTCTTCGTCCTGGGTAAAGTCGGTGATGATGTCATCGCCGTTGTGACGGCCGAACACAAAGATGTCTTCGCCCGCGCCACCCGTCAGAACGTCGTCATCCGCCCCGCCGATCAAACGGTCATGTCCGGCGCCACCGTCCAGGGTGTCGTTGCCGCGACCACCTCGCAATCCGTCATGGCCATCTCCACCCAGACCAACATCGTTGCCACGACCAAGTACGATCAGATCATTCCCACCTCGGCCAAAGACAAAGTCGTCATTCGCGCCCGTGAAATTGAAGGACCGGCCATCGCCATCGATGATGAAATCGACGCGCCCTGGCCCGTTGTCCGGCAGCACGTCAACAGGAAGCAACACACCGTCAATGACGTGCGCGATGCCGTTTGAAGCCTCAAGGTTGACCTCGATGATGTTTGGATCGGCTACATCAGGGTCGTTATCGACCAATTGCGTGCCGTCGACCCCAAGGGTTGCCCCTAAAAGCGTGTCCAATGTAGACGCACCCAGCACGGCATCAGCGTCCTGTGCGCCTGGTGAAACATGGTACAGCAGGATGTCCGTCAAAAGCGGGATCGGATCAGCGCCCGCGCTCAACAACGTCAGCGCATCCACGATATAGGCAAAGGCGCCGCCTTCGTCCGATCCATCAAAGCCCAAGGCCTGCGCCAACCCGACAAAGGCCGCGTCATTGGGCGCAAAGACCGTGAGATCCGCCTCTGGATCATCCAGTGCGCCGGCAAGACCTGCCGCCTGTACCGCATTCAACAGGATATCAAAGTCTGTGCTATCTGCGTCAAACACCCCGCCACTGGCCGCGACAAGCTCGGCCAGAGTTGGCATTGGCTCCGGTTCCGGCGTGTTCCCCGGAATGTCGGTTGGCAAGAGCACACGGTCGATAGCCTGGATCGTACCATTGGTGGCGGCAATATCGGGCACAACGATGTTGGGGTTTTCGATGTCGGGCTCGGCGTCGATCAATTCACTGCCGTCAGCAGCAAAAGACGCGCCGGACAGAAGCGTGTCTACGGCTCCGGCCGCTGCGATGTCCTCGGCCGATCTCGCACCCGCTGCCACGTGATAGAGCAGTACATCCGTCAGAAGCGGGATTGGATCCCCATCTGGTGCCAGCCCGGCCAATGCCTCTGCAATTGCACCAAAGACGGCGTTTTCGTCCGACGTGTCGCCGTCAAATCCCAGATCAACTGCCAATTGGACAAACGCCGCGTCCGTTGGTGCAAACACCGTGATGTCGTCCAGGTTCTGTACTGTTTCGACAAGGTTCGCGGCGGTCAACGCCTGAACAAGGATGTTGAAATCGTCAGACCCCGCAGCAATTGCGACGATGTTCTGCGTGGTGTCCCCTGCGCCGAGATCCTCGTACCGCACATGGCCGACGTTTACACCGCCTACCACTGTCAGTTCGGTCCCCGCACGTGGCACCGGCCCGCGATAGGTGAAGAAATCAGTGCCGTTATGCTCTTGCTCCAACTCGACCAAAGCGTATTGGTTTCCGTCAGCATCCTGTAGATGGAACATCCGCTCGGCATAAAGTCGACCGCCATTGCCGATGTCTTCGCCAGCCGATGTGATCGCTGCGTTCTGCCCGTGGCGATCCAAAGAGAAATCTAGGAAATCACCGCTTAGGAACGGATCATTGTCCGAGACGGCAAATTCAAGTGTTGCAACAGCCGGCTGCGTGAAAACCGTACCGTGACCCAGGTTGCCCTGGGTCAGGTCGCTTTCCGCAAAACCGGTAAAAGTGAACATGTTCATTGACATTTGTCACCGTCCTTCCGGTTCAAAAAATCAGGGGATGAGCACGCGGTCGATGACGTGGATCACACCGTTCGAAGCCAGAATGTCTGCCTGGATTACATTCGACTTTTCAACCTTCACGCCATTGCGGCCATCGATGTGAACGTTGGCGCCATTTACCGTTGCGACGCTCAAACGTTGACCGGCGAGGTCGGAGGACAGGGTTTGTCCGGGCAGAACGTGATAGGTCAGGATGCTGACAAGCTGGTCCTTGTTCTCAGGCTTCAACAGGTTTTCAACAGTGCCTGCAGGCAGAGCGGCGAACGCTTCATCCGTAGGCGCGAAAACAGTGAACGGGCCGGGGCTCTTCAGGGTATCGACCAGATCGGCAGCCTGCACTGCAGCAACCAGTGTGTTAAACGAACCAGCAGCGACCGCGGTATCGACGATATCGGGCTGGGTGTTCATCTCGGCGCAGGCGCCAAGAGTGGCAAGAGCCGCGCCGACGGCGGTCATTTTCATAAAGGAACGGCGTTTCATAGGTGTGTCTCCTCAAAGGTATGGCGCGGGGCCGAATAGTGAGTGGGAATATTTCCCACGCATGGCGAAATGACGCAGGCCCGTCAGATTTCAAGGTTTTGCGTGGAAAAATTTTCCACGCGCGATATTGTCGATATATGGCAAGAAGCGAGCAAACCGACGCACCGGACGCATTTCTGCGTGTTCTCAGAGGGTTACTGCGACCATTGGTACGCACCATGATTGCACGCGGCCTGACAGCCCCTGCAATCTACAACTTGCTGAAACGGGTCTATGTTGAGGTTGCCGAGGAATCCTTCCGCCTTGATGACAAACCTTTGACTGACAGCCGGATCGCCCTTTTGACGGGTGTGCACCGCAAGGACATTCGAACCATCAAGGCCGAAGGCAACGATACGACCGGCCAGACACGCCGCAACAGTGCGCTACTTGCGACGGTGATTGGGCAATGGATGTCAGCACCGGAATTCACGGACAGCAACGGCGCACCAATACCATTGCCGCGACAATCAGATGACGCCGTGAACTTTGAAACGCTCGTTCGATCCGTCAGTCGAGATGTGCGACCGCGAACTGTGTTGGATGAACTTCAATTTGCGAACTTGGTGACCGAGACCAGTGATGGCCTGCTACACCTTGAAGCAGAAGCCGTTGTCGGAACCGGCAACGCGCCGGACAAGGAAGCGTTTTTTGCGGCCAATGTTGGCGACCATTTGGCAGCGGCGACAGAAAACCTCCTGGCTGACGCTCCTCCTTTCTTTGAGCGTGCCGTATTCTACAACCAGCTCCCTCCGGAAGTCGTGGACCAGATCGAGACAGCCGCGAGAACGCAGGCTCAGACCCTTCTTGAGGACCTCAACAAGCAATCAAGCGACCTTCACCGCGCCAGCAAAGGGCATGATGGCCCTCGACAACGCTACCGACTGGGCATTTACTTCTATCGAGAAGACGCCGCAGACGCGGAAACAGAAGAGAAGGCCCAAGATCCGTGACACGCTTGACCAGACGGAACGCGCTTGGGCTTTTGGGCGGAACCGCGCTGACAGCGTGTTCCCCGGCCATTTCCACATCACAACTCGGCGATGATCCATTCGAAGGTGGCATCGGCGGCACCGGGATTGTTGGTTTGATGACAGGGTCGGGCAGCGTACTTGTGAACGGCCTTCGGGTCGAGGTGACGTCTGCAACACGCATTTTTTCCGCCAACAAACGAGCCAACGACTCGTTGCTCGTACCAGGCCGCACACTAACACTTCTGGCCCGCGCAAGACTGGGCCGGTTCGAAGCGAAACGCATCGACATCGACGATCCGCTGACCGGGGTGCTGTTGCGCCAAGGATCCGGTTTTTCGGTCAATAGCACATCGCTGCAGAGCGCTGAAAATGCTAACGCACTGGTGGGCGAGCGGGTTACCGTCGGTGGGATTTGGCAGGCCGATGGATCGGTAAAAACCAGTCTGATGCAACGCACAGCCAGCCAGGAAGACAGTGTCTCCGGCGTTCTTGAAGGATCAGCGGCGGAGGGTTGGAAGATTGGTCAAACGCCGATTGCTCCCCCTCGCGGACAAAGCTTGATTGCCGGGCAGTTCGTGGTTGCTAAGGGGCAGTTCACCCACGGCACCCTACAAGTAAACGCGCTGCGGTTTGGACGTTTCCGGGAGGGCGGCAACACGTTGCGGCAGCTGTCAGTAGAAGGGTATCTTGAGCCGGTTTCAAATGCCCCCGGCTTCCGTTTGGCGGGCTTGGGCCACAGCTTTGACCAACGCCTTCAATTGGCCAGCTTCGCTAACGACCGTGCAGTGTACTTTGGCCCTTACACCGGCCGGTTTGTTGCACGCCGCGCCGTTCTTGTGCCCGAGGCACAAGGCCAGAGGGCGTCACTGTTGCGCCCGGCCGATGGCAAAAGCAGCGCCGCATCGCTTTCGGGAGATCGCGCGAGAATAGTTACGACGCGCTGACTGCTAGGCCGTAAACATCGACCTTCGGGCAGCGATCCAATCAGCAATGAAGTCAACAAATGCGCGGACACGCGCACTGTTGCGAAGATCCCCATGCATCAGCACCCAGATACTTCGCCCCGGACCAACCGGCACGCCGGGAACACGCACCAAATCTGGATGCGCGTCACCAAGAAACGCAGGCACCCATGCCATACCCAGGCCCGCTGCCGCTGCCTGTGTCTGCATAAAGACTTCGGGCAACTTGTGGCGCGGTGTCGCCTTTGGCAGTGGAGTTTGTGCAATCCAAGTATCGTCAGCCCCCCAACCGATCCAATGCGCACCCTCTCCGAGCGAAGATACCAAATCAGGATGGGCCGAGATGTAGTCGGGCGTGGCAAACGCGGCATTGACGTAGTCGACCATCCTGCGCCCCACCAAATCATCATCGATCTGCCTGGCGGCGCGAATTGATACATCTGCCTCTTGTCGCGACAGGTCCGAAATCTTGTTGGTCGCCACCGCATCAATGCGAATATCCGGAAAGAGTTCCGTGAACTCTGCCAGTATCGACACGAAAAAGCCGTGACCAAATGAGGGCGGCAAACTAACCCGCACAACACCGCTGGGAACACTGTCCAAACCAGTCAGACGGCGCTGCACTTCCAGCATCCGCTGCTCCATTTCCTGAGCATGCGGCAGCAGTAGCTCGCCGGGCTGGGTCAAGGTCAGACCGCGTGCGGATCGATCAAACAAGCGGGTGCCAAGACTATACTCCGCCCCCTCCAATGCCCTTGCGACCGTGGCATGATTGACTTTCAACGCGCTTGCCGCGCCACGCAGGCTGCCCGCACGATGAAGTGCCAACAAGATGCGCATATGATCCCAATTCATTGCGACCTCCATCCAAGCGGATCGTTGCCGATCCACCATGCTGAACTATTCGCTGCATCGCACGGAAAATCAACGCACTACACTTTCCCGTGTAGCCTGTGGTTCTGTCGCCAATTCCTGACAACATGGGCTCAGACAAACAGATGAGATGAACGTACCCGTCGCCACTCAAGGAACATCGCAGTCATGACCACACCCTCCCCTTCTCTGGCCCCAAACAAGGTAACGGAACTGTTCTCACGCACGCGCGCGCGAACGGATGCGCTGGCGGCACCGTTAACGGCCGAAGACATGATGTTGCAAAGCATGGAAGACGCGTCACCAGCGAAATGGCACCTCGCCCACACCACTTGGTTCTTCGAAGAGTTCATTCTGAAACCAAGGATGCCAGGCTACACCTCCCCGGATGATCGCTTCGCGTTTCTGTTCAACTCGTATTACACGCAGGCCGGGCCACGTCATGCGCGTGACCGGCGAGGGTTGGTTTCGCGTCCCGGCGTGGAGGAAGTCCAGTCATACCGCGCGTATGTCGAAGACAGTTTGGAAGACTTGTTGGCCGCCCGCCGTGATGATGCCGATGATATCGCCGCCGTTGTCGAACTGGGCTGCCACCACGAGATGCAACATCAGGAGCTGCTGGTCACGGATTTGCTGCACGGGCTTAGCTTCAATCCACTTCTTCCAGTCTACAAAGACCCCGAACCGCTTCCCGTCACATCCGAAGTGCCACTCAACTTTACACAACATGAAGGCGGGCTTGAGGAGATCGGACATGATGGCGTTGGCTTTGCATATGACTGCGAGGGGCCGCGCCACAAAACCTATATTGCCGCGTTTGACATCGCTGATCGCCCGGTCACCAACCGGGACTGGATCGCATTCATGGAAGACGGCGGCTACGACGATACCCGTCACTGGTTGATGGAGGGGCATGCCGTCGCCCAGCGGGAGGAGTGGTCACACCCCCTGTACTGGTGGCAACAGGACGATGAATGGTGGACCTTCACTTTGCGCGGTCCACAGCCGGTGGCTCTTGATGCCCCGGTTGTGCATGTCAGCTACTACGAAGCAGAAGCCTTTGCACGATGGGCTGGCGCACGCCTGCCAACGGAGGCCGAACACGAGATCGCGTTTCGCGACACACCCATCCAAGGCAATCTGATGGGAGACGCAGGTGCGACCGGCGCACTGCGGCCCCTGCCAGGGCCCGGCATCTGGGGTGACGTTTGGGAATGGACTGCATCGGACTTCAGCCCATATCCAGGGTTCCGACCACCCGAGGGCGCGCTTGGCGAATACAATGGAAAGTTCATGGTGAACCAGCGCGTGCTGCGCGGTGGGTCTTGCGCGACACCGCGCGAGCAGATGCGCCCGACATACCGCACATTCTTTTACCCTCATCAACGCTGGCAAATGCTGGGCCTGCGCCTGGCACGGGATGTGTCGTAATGGATGGCACACTCCAGCTCGCGGCACCTGCTTCAAAAGAAACAGATGCGTTGATCGCAGATGCGATTGCAGGCCTGACCGCACCGCAAAAATCGCTCAGCCCGAAATGGTTGTACGACCATCACGGCAGTGCGCTGTTTGAACAGATCACCCAGCTTCCAGAATATTATCCCACAAGAACGGAGGCAGGTATTCTGCGCGACAACGCCGCGGCGCTATCCGGTCTCGTCCCGCGCAATGGCGCACTTGTTGAACTGGGATCAGGCGCCTCGGTCAAAACCCGAACGCTGTTGGATGTCGGATCACATTTCGGCAGCTACGTGCCTATCGATATCTCGCGGGATTTCCTGATGGAGACGGCAAATGATCTTCAAAACCGTTATCCAGCTTTGAGCATCGCCCCCGTGGTTGCCGACTTCTCGGCCCCGGTCATTTTGCCTGACGAACTGGCGGGCATTCCCAAAGTCGGCTTTTTCCCTGGTTCCACGATTGGCAATCTCACGCCCGAGCGTGCACAAGCTTTGCTGAAAGGGGTCCGGGCGTGGGATGAGGTCAGCGCATTCATCGTCGGCATGGATATGGTCAAAAGCACGGGTGAGCTCGTAGCAGCGTATGATGATGCTCAAGGCATCACCGCACAGTTCATCGGGAACATCCTTGTGCGACTGAACCGAGAGGCGGGTGCAGACTTCGACACGCAAGCATTCGAGTACCGAGCGAGCTGGGATCCGGCCTTGGCACGGATCGACATGCATCTTGTGTCGTCCCGCGATCAAAGCCTCACACTCGCCGGAACGACCATCGCGTTTGAAGCAGAGGAAGCGATCCATGTCAGCGCGGCCCGCAAATACACGCCCGACAGCCTGAGTGCTCTTGCGACAAGTACCGGCTGGGACGTTGCGACGCGCTATACGGATGCGGCAGGCAGGTTCTCGGTCGCCGTTCTCACGCCTCGCATGTGACGCGACACGCAGCAAGCAACTGATCTGAAATATCACTTGGCGCGGTCATCCATCTCGATCTCACAAGGTGGATGACCGCGCCAAGTTGCTCCGTCGATCGCGCCCTGAAGTTAAACCCTGTTGCGATTGGTGAGATGTCATCGATGACCAAGGGCTATTGCCGGTCAGCAATGGCAGACAACGGGTGCGGAAAGCCAAAATCCTTACGTGCGGGTTGATGGTTCATGGCAATATCCGCCGGAGACTTTGTATCGCAAAAGAGATACAAACCTTCGCCAAAAACAGAGCAAACAAAAATGACCCACACACTGCTAACAAACGCCGGTATCACCGCATACCAACGAGACGGCGTTGTTCTGATCCGCGGGCTGTTTGCACCGTTTGTCGCAACATTGTCTAGCCCCCTGTTTCCGGGCCACTGATCTGGGCTTTTTCTAATAGGGTTTCCGGTACTGGTGGACGCATTTTGAGCGCCTGATGTGGACGGGTGTGATTGTACTGCTTGAGCCAGTGATTGATGACGATCTGGGCGTACTTTGTCGTTGTAAAACACTCCGCGGTCTGCCATGCACAGCTCCCCTTGGGGAGTGTCAGGAACGTTGGCTTTAGTCTGAATCCAGCCAACCGACCAAAGCCATCAAACGGCTGCTCTGCGCCCGATATGCGCATCCGTCAAGCTCACCGAATGCTGGCTCGTCGCGTCAAAGCTCGATCAACCGTTCTTCGACTGGCGAGGACTGGACTATGGACGAGTTGGTCGCTCCGAATGGCACGATCCGGTCGATGACCGCTTCCATTTCCGCCACGTCGCGGACATGCGCGCGGGCAATGAAACAATCCTCCCCTGAGACGCGATCGCAGGCAATGATCTGAGGCGTGTTCTGAATCGCTTCGATCATGTTCTTCATCTCTCCCGGTAGAGGTCTTGCCCGGATCAGGACCGTCAGGCCGAAGCCGAGGCGCGCGGGATCGATGCGCGCGCCGTATCCGGTGATGATGCCCACATCCTCGAGACGCCGCAAACGGTCCGCGACACTGGGGGCGGAAAGGCCCACACGGCGGGACAGTTCCGCGCGGGGAATGCGCGCGTCTGCACACAGCTCACGCAGAATCGCGGCGTCGATGCTGTCGAGACCTGTTTCGTCAGATCGAAGGGTTTTGGACACTTTTTCCTTCGTTCCCGGTGATGTTTCCGCCGCTGACATATTTGTTCTCCATATTAAAGGCCGCTCTTACCTTGCAGCATGATATCATGTCGGATCGCATCCCAGCAAAACCCACCCTGACCGGCGCCCCGGGCGCCATGTCGCGCATGTCCGAGGCTGTTCCGCCCCATGCATGGTTCGGCGTCTCGGCCGTTTTTCACTATCTTGGCCCCGCCTTTGCGGTTCTGTTGTTTCCGGTCGTGGGGGTGTTGGGCGTTGCCTGGTTCCGCATCGCATCGGCCGCCCTGATCTTTGCCCCCGTCACGAAGCCCTGGCGCACCTTCAAGACATCGACGCCTCGTGAGCGCATTCCTTTACTCGCGCTGGGTGGCTGTCTGGCGGTGATGAACAGCGCTTTCTATCTGGCGCTTGATCGATTGCCGATCTCGTTGGTTGCCGCCATCGAGTTCGTTGGCACGATCGGGATCGCGCTCTGGGGTCTTCGCACCGGGCGAAACTACCTTGCCTTTGCCTTTGCCATCATCGGTGTGGCCCTTCTGATCGATGTACCATCACTGCTGTCAGCGGATGGACCTGCCCTGACATCCGATCTTCTGGGCTTGTTCTGGGCGGTGCTGAACGGGGCCTTGTTCGTTCTCTACATCATCCTCGGTCACAAGATTTCCGAAGGTGGTGCATCTGGCGGCGTGGAGCGTTTGGGGGCTGCCATGACCGCGGCGTTCATCTTCGTCATGCCGATCGGCTTCTTGCAGGCGCTCGAGGCTTTCGGTGCGCCGTTGCTGGTTTTGGCCGGGATCGGCGTTGGTCTCTGTTCCTCGGTCATCCCGTATGTCTGCGACCAGCTCGCCATGGCCCGCCTGCCCCGCGCCAGCTTCGCGCTTTTGTTGGCCCTGCTGCCTGCGACCGCCACGATCATCGGTGTGATTGTGCTGCGGCAGATTCCGACCGCCACAGACATGCTTGGTGTGGCTTTGGTTATGATCGGCGTTGCCGTCCATAAACCCGCGCCCGTGTTATCGCAGTAGCGGACACCACCAAATCAAATGGCTGCTTTTGCCGGGACGCGAGACCGGGTTTGCGCCGTTCAGAAGCGATCCAGCGCGTAGGCGCCGAGGCTGATGTTTTGGGGTTCATTGCAGACCGTTCTGGCGAGTATGTCACCGGACTTGGGCGCCATCATCAGCCCGT
>NZ_JBYNDP010000033.1:0-28430 GCF_059783535.1 Tateyamaria sp.
TCCGTTGGCGACTTTCCCCAGAAGCGGGGTCAGCGCAGACCGGATCGTCAGGGGCATGTCGCGGGTGTAGGCATAGTAGGCAAGGCTCAGGCCCGTCACGACATAGATTGCCCAGGCATGGAAGCCATAGTGCAGGAAGGTGTAGCGATAGGCGGATGTTAAGGCTTCGGGCGAATTGCCCTCGACGTTGCCCGCAACAACGACAGGGTTCGATCCCCATAGCCCCAGCGGCTCAGCTGTCGCAAAGACCATAAGCCCTACACCAAGCCCGGCGCCAAACATCATTGAGAACCACGAGAAGTTGGAGAACTCGGGGACTGTATCGACGCCGCCTAGTTTTCGCCTGCCCGTGGGCAGTATGGCGAGGGCAAACAGGAAGAACGCAAATGCACCCACAGAGATGATGTAGAATGCATTGAAGCCCTGCAACAACGCCCAGTTCCAATCATCCAAAGTGCCGTTGGCACTGACCGGGAAAATGATGGCCCACAAGACCAGCGCAACCATGATCGCTTTGGACTTGAGAGCGATGGGAAGGCTGTAGCCCTCGTAGAACCCTGACTCCTGTGTGTTGATATCAAGGTCCGTGAACGGTTCCTTTATCGCCATGAGATTGGCTCCCTGTTTCTGAGTTGGCCTGCCATCTTGTGTGACGTCGGCACCAGCTATGGGTCATCATTTCGTATGGTTTAAAAACGACACCCGTCGTCCGCAGTTCACGCAGAGCGTGCATTTAGGGTGACAGGGTTCAGGCCGAATACTGGTGAATCAGCGACAGCAAACCGGTGTGATTTGACGCTTTTGAGCGGTCATTGCGTCCAACCTGCGAGGCCGTTCTTGATCGCTTCGGCAACCGCAAACACCGCGAATCTCAAAAAATGAGACGCTTTTGAGGGGCGAAATGGCGGTTTTCGATGCACACAGCGGCGCCATTTTTGAAAATCAACCGTCCTTTTTTCATATCAGAAACAAAAACGGCGTTCTGGTGTCCAATGCGACCTGTGCGGTAGTAATTAACACTTCGTTTATAAGTCCACCCGTGCTTTCCTCTTGTCATAAAAACGACAACAGGAAGGTAACCATGTCAATTCAACCACCATTGACGGAGCTTCCGATCAAAACCGCCGACTCGGGGTTTTATCGAGGGTTCAGCGTCAACGTTGCAGTCATCAGTAAGATCATCATCAGTATGCTCGTCGTCTGGTGTATCGTCTGGCCGACCGAGGCGGGCACGATTCTGGGCGACTGGAACAGCGTCATTCTGGAAAACTTTGCCGCCTGGTACATCTGGGTCGTCACGTTCTTCGTGCTTGTCTGTCTTGGGCTTGCCCTCTGGCCAACTGCTGGACGCTTGAACCTGGGCCAGCCGGGTGAGAAGCCCGAATTCAGCAACTTCTCGTGGTTCTCAATGATGTTTGGCGCCGGGATCGGCGTTGGCATGCTGACTTGGGCTGTGGCCGAGCCGGTGGCGCACTTCAAGAACAACCCGTCGGTCATTCAGGGTGCTACAACGGCGCTGGGTGAGGACAACGTGCGCGAGGCTTATGTCTGGTCGTTCCTGCACTGGGGTCTTGGTGCCTGGGCCTGCTATGCCATCGCAGGCCTTGCATTGGCGTTCTTCAGCTACCGCCGCGGCCTGCCGCTGACGATCCGTTCGTCACTTACGCCACTCTTTGGGGCGAAGCTGTCGGGCTTCCTCGGAAACCTGATCGACATCGTGGCCGTTGTTGCGACGATCCTAGGGGTCGCGCAGACGCTGGGCTTTGGTGTGGAACAGTTCGTCGCTGGTCTGACACGTATCGGGATCGGTGGCCTTATGGAGGAGAGCGGTTCTGCAACCACGCTGGGTATTATCGTGGCTCTGTTGGTTATCATGGGCGCCTCAACCCTGTCGGCGCTGTCCGGCGTGGGCAAGGGCATCAAGTGGCTGTCCAACATCAACATGGTGTTGTCGATCTTCCTGCTCGGCTTCTTCATCCTGTTCGGGGCAACGTTCTTTGGTGCTGCGGCCTTCTTTGTCGGCATCTGGGACTACCTGATCGCGCTGCCATGGCTCAGCTTCAACGTCTACGCATCTGACGGTGTCGAAGGATCCGAAGCGTTCCTGCTGGCACAATGGCAAGGCTGGTGGCCAGTGTTCTACTGGGCCTGGTGGATCGCCTTCGCACCGTTCGTGGGTCTGTTCCTGGCGCGAATCTCGCGCGGTCGGACAATCCGCGAGTTCGTGCTGGGTGCCATGATCGTTCCGTCGCTGATGTGCTTTGTCTGGTTCTCCTGGGCCGGCGGTACAGCCATCGACTTGGAACTGAACGGCGATGCAAATGGTCTGATCCTGGATGCGGCCAATGGCGACAAGATTTTTGCCATGACCGAGTTTATGCTAGCACCGATTGCACAATTCCTGGCCTGGGCCATGGCGGTTGTGATCGTGGTTCTGCTGATGACGTTCCTCGTGACGTCCGCGGACTCTGCCGTGTTGATCGTGAACACCATCAACGCCGCTGGCGACGAAGGTCCCAAGGCGCGTCCCCACATCCTGTTCTGGGGTTCAGCCCTTGGCCTTGTTGTGGCGGGCTTGCTGATCTCAGGCGGGACCGGGGCCATTCAGACTGCTATGGTGATCGGCGCGCTGCCGTTCTCCATCGTGATGGCGCTGATGTGCCTGGCTTTGATCAAGGCCATCTACAACGATGGTCGTCGTGAGGCCGCAGGCGTGCCTGCTGTGCATTCGGAAATTCCGGGTGCAACGGGCAATGGTCTGTCCCCGGCCGAATAAAGCCTGAATTTTCAGTTGTCCTTTGGGGCAACTGGGATAGCATCGAAAGGCCCTGACCATCCGGTTGGGGCCTTTTTCATGTCCAGACGGAGGACCGGCCAATGACCCTTGATCTTGAGTTTGTGCGCGCGCAGTTCCCTGCTTTCGCCGAACCTTCTCTTCAGGGGCAGGCCTTCTTTGAAAATGCGGGTGGCAGCTATACTTGCAGCCAAGTCATTGAACGTCTGTTTCGCTTTTACACGCAGCGCAAGGTGCAACCCTATGCCGATTACGAGGCGTCGCGGCTGGGCGGGCAAGAGATGGACGAGGCGCGTGTGCGTATGGCCGCCATCCTCGGGGTGGATACGGACGAGTTGAGTTTTGGACCCTCGACCACGCAGAACACCTATGTCCTTGCGCAGGCCTTTGCCGAGATGATGCACCCGGGCGAAGCGATCGTGGTGACCAATCAGGATCACGAGGCCAACACAGGCCCTTGGCGTCGTTTGGCAGACAGGGGCATCGAGATTCGCGAATGGCAGATGGATCCCGGCAGCGGCCATCTGGACACCAGAGCGCTGGAAGACCTGCTGGACGAAAACGTCCGGTTGGTCTGCTTTCCCCATTGTTCAAACGTGGTGGGAGAGATCAATCCAGTGACCGAGATCACCGCGCTGGCCCATGCTGCCGGGGCATTTGTCTGTGTGGATGGCGTCAGTTACGCGCCGCACGGGTTCCCGGATGTTGGTCATCTTGGCCCGGACATCTACCTGTTCTCGGCTTACAAAACCTACGGTCCGCATCAGGGTCTGATGGTTATCCGGCGGGCTTTGGCAGAGCTGCTGCCAAACCAGGGGCATTATTTCAACGCTGACAGCCTCTACAAACGGTTCACGCCCGCTGGGCCTGATCATGCTCAAGTGGCCGCATGTGCGGGCATGGCAGATTATGTCGACGCGCTTTACGATCACCATACAAACGGTGCTGACACACAAGTGTCCCCGCGGGGACAAGTTGTGCATGACCTCATGCGCGCCCGAGAAGTCGAGGCGTTGACCAAGGTCATGAATGCCGTGAAAGACCGTAATGATCTGCGTGTCATAGGTCCCACGGACCCGGCCACCCGTGCGCCCACCGTGGCGCTCGACTTGGGCCGTGACCCGGTCGCAGCGGCCGCCCAACTGGCGGATCATGGCATCATGGCCGGAGGTGGGGATTTCTACGCTGTCCGGGCGCTTCAAGCCATGGGAGTTGACCCAGACCAGGGTGTTTTACGCCTGAGCTTCACGCACTACACGAATGATGCAGAGATTGATCAGTTGTTGACGGCCCTCGACGCGGTGCTTTGACGTAAAGGCAACCTGCGACAACTTGATCCATCGGAGCACGTCCTACGTAAGCCTCGGTAAGAAAAGGAAACGGGGCCTTGAGCAGCACACCGATCATCATGTGGTTTCGCCGCGATCTGCGGTTGAGCGATCATCCGGCTTTGAAGGCGGCCTGCGACAGCAACCGGCCCGTCATTCCGGTCGTGATCCGTGATGCCAGTGTGGACAATCTGGGTGCTGCGCCAAAATGGCGTTGGGGCCTGGGCGTCCAACATCTTGCCCAGTCTCTTGCTGACAAAGGCAGCAGATTGATCTTCCGCTCTGGCGATGCGCTTGATGTCCTGCAAAAGCTGATCGCCGAAACCGGGGCAGGGGCGGTCTACTGGTCTCGTCTGTATGATCCGCAGGCAGTGGCGCGCGATACAGCGGTCAAATCGGCCCTGAAGGCCGGCGAGATCGACGCACGCAGCTTCGGCGGTCACCTGATGTTTGAACCGTGGACGGCGGAGACAAAGACTGGCGGTTTCTACAAAGTCTACACGCCGTTCTGGCGATCCGTAAAAGACCGGGACGTTGATGCGCCGCTGTCTGAGCCTGGGCGCATTTCAGCGCCTGATGCCTGGCCCGAGAGTGAGGAGTTGGCCGACTGGAACCTCGGCGCCGCGATGAACCGCGGCGCAGATGTGGTTCGCCCCCATGTACGGCTTGGTGAAGGCGCGGCACAGTCACGGCTTGGCGATTTTATCGACACCAGAGTCGCCGGTTACGTTGAGGGCCGGGATATCCCGGCCGAAGATCGCACGTCAAACCTGTCGGAAAACCTGGCTCTCGGTGAAATCAGCCCGCACCAGTGTTGGCACGCTGGCATGCGGGCTTTGCATGAGGGTAAAGCCGGGGCAGAGGTATTCCTGAAGGAGCTGGTCTGGCGTGAGTTTGCATATCACCTGATGCATCACACCCCCCACATCGTGGATCGCAACTGGAAGCAAGATTGGGACGGCTTTCCCTGGAACGAGGATGAAACTGAACAGGTCCTCGCATGGAAGCAGGGCCGGACCGGTATTCAATTCGTCGATGCCGCCATGCGCGAGATGTATGTAACCGGCCGTATGCATAACCGGGGCAGGATGATCGTGGCATCCTATCTGTGCAAGCACCTGATGACCCACTGGAGGATCGGCCAGCAATGGTTCGATGACTGTCTGATCGACTGGGATCCGGCCAGCAACGCGATGGGCTGGCAATGGTCTGCAGGCTCGGGCCCGGATGCTACGCCCTATTTCCGTGTGTTCAACCCGGTGACCCAGCTAGATAAGTTCGACAAGAACCGTGACTATGTCAGTCGTTGGATTGCCGAAGGACGGCGCAATCCTGCGGCTGAGGCACTGTCGTACTTCGATGCGATCCCGCGGTCGTGGAACCTGTCGCCCAATGACACCTATCCAAGCCCGATTGTGCCTGCGGACGAAGGGCGGAAACGAGCGCTAAGTGCTTATGAAAACCGTAATTTCTGATGACAACCGCGTGCGCATGGTTGCGCGGCTTAATGTGTCAAGCTAACTTGACAAAAACGCGAACGGGGAGCGTGCATGATCCTTACTACGACTGACGGCCAAACGGGCTTGCCACGCTATTTCGCCCGTGTTTTCAGCATGGCGCAGGGGATGAACAATGGCCGGGTGGATTTCATCCTGCCGGATGGCCGCCACTTCCGAGCCGAGGGACCGAAACCCGGTCCGGTGGCAGAGGTGCATATCCACAACAGTGACTTGTTTGCCCGGTTGATCCGCGAGGGTGACTTGGGTTTTTGCGATGCCTACCTGGACGAGTGGTGGAGCACCCCGGACCTGCAAGCGTTTATGGATTGGGTTCATGCCGACAACGACGACATCTATGATGGGTTTCCCGGTATGGGGCTGGTGCGCCGGTTCGAGAAGTTCCGCTTTTGGCTGCAACGCAACCACCGCGAGCAGGCGCGCAAGAATATCAGCTATCACTATGATTTGGGCAACGAGTTCTATGGTTTGTGGCTGGATGACACGATGACATACTCATCGGCCCTGTTTGAGACGGGGCAGGAAAGCCATGAGGCGGCGCAGATCGCGAAATACGCCAGCATGGTGGACCAGATGGGTGCGCAACCCGGGGATCATATCCTCGAGATCGGGTGTGGTTGGGGCGGGTTCGCGGAATATGCGGCCAGGGAACGTGGGTTGAAGGTCACCGGTCTGACCATCAGCGAAGAGCAGTTTAAGTATGCGCAAGACCGCATTGAAAAAGCAGGGCTTTCCGATGTTGTGAACTTCAAACTACAGGACTATCGAGACGAACTTGGCACCTATGACGGCATCGCCTCGATCGAGATGTTCGAGGCCGTGGGCGAGAAATACTGGCCCGTCTACTTTGAAACAGTCAAAGAGCGCCTAAAACCCGGCAAGAATGCCACGTTGCAGATCATCACCGTGCAGGACCGCCGTTGGAAGGTCTACAAGCGCGGCGTGGACTTCATTCAGAAGTATATTTTCCCGGGTGGTATGCTGCCCAGCCCATCGGTTCTGCGTCAGCAGATCACCAAGGCAGGTCTCGGTGTCGAGAGGTCTATCGAGTTTGGCCAAAGCTACAACATCTCACTCAGACGCTGGCATGAGACTTTCAACCAGAAGTGGGATCAGATTGCGGATATGGGATTTGATGACCGGTTTCGCAGAATGTGGAATTTTTACCTGACCTCTTGCGCGGCGACCTTTGAAAGTGCCAACTGCGATGTAACGCAGATCACGATCAAACGACCTGGATAGCCATGAAAGACCAAGAGAATGCCTAACGCAGCCAAGTTAGTGGCCGCCTTGGGCCTTGCTGTATTGGCCTTTGTCGTGTCGGGCCTGATCATGCCACTGTTCGAGGAAGACACGAATTTCGGCTGGTTTACCTATGTGAACATCGTAGTCGGGGCGATCACCGGTTGGATGGTGATCGGCTCGCGCGCGGGGCGTGGGATCACATCGGCGATCAATGTCGGGCTCACTGGTCCGATCGTCATGGTGTTCTGGGCGCTGTTCGTTCAGTCGTGCAACGAGATGGTTCGTATCGCGATGAAGAACCGGTACGATGGCGCGTTTGAGGCGTTGACGGCGATTTTCAAGATCGGATCAGAGTGGGCGATTTTGATGAGTACGGTGCCCATCTGGGCGACATTGTTTATCGGCGGTGTAATCACGGGTGTTTTGACAGAATATGCGTGGCGCACCTGGCGGTAAGACAATGAACAGTTTGTTTTGCTATGGCACGCTACAACACGTGCCGCTTCTTGAGTGTGTTCTGGGGCGGCCCGGCGATAGCATTGATTTGGCCCCGGCATCCTTGCATGACTACATCGCTTTGTCCGAGCCGGAGGGGCATTACCCGGTTCTGCGTCAACGTGCCGACGCCGAAACACCAGGTACTATTGTGCGTGGCATTGCGGCCGAGGAGTTTGGGCGACTGAACTATTACGAGGGTGGTTTTGATTACGAGTTGCGATCCGTTACGCTGACCTCGGGCGAGGCAGCGGATGTCTACATTCCGGGCGCAATGGTTTCATCCATTGACGAAGTCTGGGACTTTTCTGAGTGGCAAAAGCGTTGGGGGGCAATGACTGTCTGGGCCGCCGAGGAGGTCATGGACGGTTTTGGCAAACTGGATGCCGACGAGGTGGCGCGCCGGTTTCCGCGTATACGTGCACGTGCCTGGAGCAAGGTTCTGGCGCAATCGGGGCGACACGGGCAGGGGGTTTTGGACGGGCGCGTGGATATTGTTTCGCGGACTCGTGGCCACACGAACTTCTTTGCTATGGATGAGGTGGCGCTGCGCCATGAGACCTTTGGCGGCGACATGTCTGAACAAATCGAACGCTCAGTCTTTGTCTCGTCCGATGCAGCGATCGTATTGCCCTATGACCCGGTGCGGGATCGGGTTTTGCTGGTGGAACAGATTCGGCTGGGTCCAATCGGTCGGAACGACCCCGTGCAATGGCAAATGGAACCTGTTGCCGGATTGATTGATCCGGGTGAAACCGCGGAAGAAGCCGCGCGCAGGGAAGGGGTCGAGGAGGCGGGACTTGCTTTTCAAGCGCTTGAGCCTGCCGGTGAGTGTTATGCCTCGCCCGGGGCGGCGACCGACTTTTTCTACTTGTTTGTCGGGATCTGTGATTTGCCTGATGGCAGTGCCGGTATTGGTGGTCAGCAAGATGAGGGCGAAAACATCCGCAGCCACCTGTTGTCTTTTACTGATCTGCTTGAGATGGCCGATGATCGCCGGGTTGCCAATGCGCCGCTGGCGTTGCTCACCTATTGGTTGGCGCGCCACCGTGCGCGTTTGCGCGCTTCTGTGTGACCCAACGCGGCTTGAGGTCGCCGGATACCACAGTTACACCTTTCGTGAATGACAAAAGGAACTCGCCCATGCGTTACGCGCCTGATCTGGCTTCGGCCATTGGAAACACGCCTCTGATCAAGCTGCGCCGCGCCAGCGAAGAGACTGGATGCACGATTCTGGGCAAGGCCGAGTTCATGAACCCCGGTCAATCGGTCAAGGACCGCGCGGCTCTGTCCATTATACAGGAGGCGGTGGCCAGTGGCGAACTGCGCCCGGGCGGTACGATTGTCGAAGGGACCGCAGGCAATACTGGCATTGGCCTTGCGCTGGTCGGCGCGTCGATGGGATTCAAAACCGTCATCGTTATTCCTGAGACACAGAGCCAGGAAAAGAAGGACATGCTGCGTCTGGCTGGTGCCGAATTGGTGCAGGTGCCCGCCGCGCCCTATCGCAATCCGAACAACTTTGTGCGCTATTCCGGTCGTTTGGCCGAGGAGCTCGCCAAGACGGAGCCGAATGGTGCCATTTGGGCCAACCAGTTCGACAATGTTGCAAACCGCAAGGCCCATATCGACACGACCGCGCCCGAGATATGGGAACAGACAGATGGCAAGGTTGACGGGTTCATTTGCGCTGTTGGCTCCGGCGGTACGCTGGCAGGGGTGGCCGAGGTGTTGCAGCCGAAAGGCGTCAAGATCGGTTTGGCGGACCCAGATGGCGCGGGCCTGTTCAGCTACTACACCACCGGCGAGATCGCGATGCAGGGCAGTTCGATTGCCGAAGGGATCGGGCAGGTGCGTATCACCAAAAACCTTGAAGGGCTGACGCCTGATTTCAACTACAACGTTTCGGATGCCGAAGCTTTGCCCATCGTCTTTGATCTGTTGGAGCATGAGGGACTTTGCCTTGGGGCGTCTTCGGGCGTGAACGTGGCTGGTGCCATTCGTATGGCCAAGGATATGGGGCCGGGCCATACCATTGTCACCATCTTGTGTGACTTTGGCACGCGGTATCAGTCCAAACTGTTCAATCCTGAGTTCTTGCGGGAGAAAGAATTGCCGGTACCACAATGGCTTGAGCAAGGTCCTTCAAGTATTCCCGGCGTCTTTGAGGATGTATGATGGGTCTGACGTGGCTACGCGCTGCGCTTCTATCCGTTTGTCTGGCGCTGCTGGCAACGCTTGCAGTCGCGCAAGCTGACGGACCAGACTACGAACGGTGGCAAAACACGGCGACCCGTGCGGAACAGGCGGTTGAAGCGGCCCGCGCCTCGGACCAGGCATTTGAAATACTGAGGGCAGAGGTCGCCGGATGGCGGCAGCAGTTTCAAAACCAGCTGAATGCCAATGACAGCCGCCTGCAAACCCTGCGCGATCAGATTGCAGCGCTTGGTCCTGCGCCGGAGGACGGTCAGGACGAGGCCGCGGAGATCGCGGATCGCCGCGCCGAACTGAACGCACAGCTTGAGCGGCTGAGCACGCCGCGACGGACAGCAGAGGAGGCGTTCAGTCGTGCCAACGGAGTTATCACCGAGATTGATGACATCCTGCGCCAGCGCCAAACCGACGCGCTGCTGAACATGGGACCATGGCCGGTCAATCCAGCCAACTGGCCCGGTGCGATGCGCCATGCGCAGGACACGATGATTGCCATTGTCGCTGGTGTGCGGCAGGCATGGCATAATCCATCCCGCCGCTCGAATGCCCGGGATAACTTGCCGCTTATCGCCGTTTTGCTGATCGTTGGCGTCGTGCTTCTAGCACGGTCGCGGTATTGGTCGGAATTGCTGGCCGTCCGTATTCAAAGGTCGGATACCCGGTCAGGTGCCCGGGTGGCTGGGTTCATTGTGTCCCTTGGCCAAATCCTTTTCCCGATGTTGGGGCTGATTGCATTTGTGCGCGCGGTACGCGCCACCCAGCTCTTTGGCCCGCGCGGTGATCTGCTGCTGGACACGTTGGAAGTTGTGGGGCTGGTTCTTTTCTTTGCCCGCTGGCTCGCCAGCCGTTTGTTTCCCAAGGAGGATGCGCTGCGTGTGTCCTTTACAGTGCCGCCGCGTCGCCGGGCTGAGGGGCGCATATATGCCGTTACTCTTGGCATTGTTTTGGCGCTCTACATCCTTCTGGCGGAGTTTTCAGACTTCGACCGTTACGATGCGGGCTCGGATGCGGTTCTGAACTTCCCGCTGATCATTCTGGCCTGTCTGATGCTGACGCGCCTGGGCTGGCTGCTGCGCCGCCGCGTGCGCGACGCTGCAGAAGAGGCGGATCAGGAAGTTCCCTATGGTGATCGTATCATCGCCAGTGTTGGTCGGGTGGTCATCCTTGTGGGACTTGTCGCCCCAATTCTGGCGGCGCTTGGGTTCGGGGCGGCAGCAAAGTTCCTGACCTATCCCATGATCCTCACGCTTGCCCTGATCGGAATTGTGGTTCTGTTGCAAGGTGTTATCCGCGACACCTATGCAACACTGCGGCCGGGTGACGGGGCCCGAGACAGCCTTGTGCCGACCTTGCTTGGCTTTGTGGTCGTCCTGTTGGCGATCATTCCGCTGTCCCTGATTTGGGGCGCGCGTGTCACCGATCTGACAGAGGTGTGGGCAACGGTACGGTCCGGACTGACCATCGGCGACATGACCATTTCGCCCGGCAGTTTCTTTACACTCCTTATCGTCTTCACCGTCGGATACGTGATCACGCGCGCCGTGCAAAATGCACTCAAGGTGTCTGTCCTGCCCAAGACACGGATCGACCCCGGCGGTCAGGTCGCGATTGTGTCCGGCCTTGGCTATGTCGGTATTTTTCTGGCTGCCCTGTTTGCGATCACTGCAGCCGGCATTGACTTGTCCAGTCTGGCCATCGTGGCAGGGGCGTTGTCGGTCGGTATCGGCTTTGGCCTGCAAACTATCGTTTCGAACTTTGTGTCCGGCATCATTCTCTTGATCGAACGCCCGATATCTGAAGGCGATTGGATCGAAGTGGGTGGGCAGATGGGCTACGTCCGCTCGATCTCTGTCCGGTCCACGCGGATCGAAACCTTTGATCGGACGGATGTCATTGTTCCGAACGCAGATCTTATTTCCGGCACCGTTACGAACTATACCCGAGGCAACACTGTGGGGCGCGTCATCATCCCGGTCGGTGTTGCCTACGGCACTGACACGCGTCGGGTCGAGGCTGTGCTGAAAGAGATTGCGGATGCACATCCGATGGCCCTGGCCAATCCACCCCCGGCGGTTCTGTTCATGGGGTTTGGTGCTGACAGCCTTGATTTCGAAATCCGCATTATTCTGCGCGATGTGAACTGGATGTTGGCCGTCAAGAACGAGATCAACCACCAGATCGCTGCCCGGTTCGAAGAAGAAGGGATCGAGATACCCTTTGCCCAGCGGGATGTGTGGCTGCGTAATCCAGAGGTGTTGCAGGCTGGTCCCAAGACAAAAACACCCCCATCTGCGCCGCCGACCAAGGCGCATCTGGAAGAAAGCGATATGGACCCGGATATGCCGGCTGAAGATGGAGATGGCAGATGACAACGCCTTTGTTCCGCGACGACGCTTATACGCGCGATGCCAGCGGTGTCGTGACCGGTCATACGCCCGAGGGTGGGATAATCCTGGATCAGAGCATCTTTTACCCGACGGGCGGCGGGCAGCCGGGTGACAGCGGCGCGCTCAGCTGGGGCGGCGGGGCATTGAGCATCGCAACTGCGATCAAGGGGGATGGTGACAGTATCGTTCTTATCCCTGCGGAACCACGTGCATTGCCTGGTGTCGGCACGACGGTCATGCAAAGCCTCGATTGGGACCGCCGCTACGCCCATATGCGCGTGCATACGGCGCTTCACCTTCTGTCCGTGGCGCTGCCTTTTGGGGTAACGGGCGGGTCGATCGGGGCCGAGCGTGGGCGGTTGGATTTTGATATGGCAGACGCGCCGGAAGATCGTGACGGCCTTCAGGACGTATTGAACAGCCATGTGACCAGCGACCTGCGGGTGAGCGCTGAGTGGATCGATGAAGCGGAACTGGATGCCAATCCGAGCATGGTCAAGACATTGTCTGTGCAACCGCCGCGCGGGGCTGGCAAGATCCGTCTGATCCGCATCGGAGAAGGCGATGCAACGGTTGATCTGCAACCTTGCGGCGGCACCCATGTTGCCCGGACGGGTGAGATCGGCGCGTTGCGCATTGGTAAGATCGAAAAGAAGGGGCGGATGAACCGCCGCGTTTACCTGCATGTGGACGGATAAGAAAATTCGTACTTAACCTGCTTGCATCCCCATACCCGAATTGGATAGAGACGGCGGTGGACAGGTGGCCGAGTGGTCGAAGGCGCGCGCCTGGAAAGTGCGTAGGCGGGAGACCGTCTCGAGGGTTCGAATCCCTTCCTGTCCGCCACTCCTCTCAAGCGTTCCACCTGCGTTGTTGTGGTCGACGTTTTTTGTGCCGCCCCCAAACGCTATCTATCCCCAACAGAGATCACGTGCAGTTCGATTGATTTCAGTCCTGCGCCACTTAGGTTGGGTTGAAGGCAAGGACGACGAAGCACATGACCGATCACTCACATCTGTCGCGCCCGCTGGCGGTGCCTGCGGGGCGCATTTCGCGTTTTGGGCGGATGGGATCGCTTGCTGCAGGTGTGGCGGGACGCATGGCCGTTGGTGGTGCGTTGCAACTGGGGCAGGGTCGTCGCCCGGTTGCGCGTGATCTGTTGCTGACACCCACAAACATCCGACGCATCGCGGACGAATTGGCACGTATGCGCGGCGCGGCTATGAAAGTCGGGCAATTGATGTCGATGGACACCGGCGATGTGCTGCCGCCTGAGCTGGCTGATATCATGGCCCGGTTGCGCGCAGATGCGGATTTCATGCCGCCGCAGCAATTGCGCGACGTTCTGGATGCGGAATGGGGCGCTGGATGGCGCAAGCGGTTTGCACGTTTTGATGTTCGACCCATTGCTGCTGCATCGATTGGTCAGGTTCACAGGGCTCAGTTGCCCGATGGAACTGACCTTGCCATCAAAGTTCAGTATCCCGGTATCGCGCGCAGCATAGACAGTGATGTTGCGAATATCGGGAGGTTGATCCGATTGTCCGGTTTGCTTCCCGACGGCTTTGCAATCGACTCTTACCTCGACGAAGCGTGCGCGCAGTTGAAGGAAGAGGCGGACTACCAAGCCGAAGCCGCACATCTTGAACATTTTGCGGCATTACTGAAGGACGGTCCGAACCTGGCACTTCCAAAGCTGCACGCGCCGCTGACCACGCGCAAGGTCCTCGCCATGACCTTCGTACCGTCAGAGGGGATCGAGAGTGTTGCCGACCTGCCGCAAGAACAGCGCGATCATGTCATGTACGTGCTATGTGATCTGATGTTGCGTGAGCTCTTCGTGTTTGGCTGCATGCAGACCGATCCGAACTTTGCCAATTATCGCTACGACCGTGATACCGGGCGCATTGTGCTTTTGGATTTCGGTGCAACCCGCAATGTGCCAGCGAAGCTGTCAGAGCAGATGCGCGCGCTGATGCGTGCTGGAATTGCGGGTGCGCGTGAAGACGTGGCACAGATTGTTGCGGCGATGGAGTTGGTGCCGGAAACGGTGGAGGAGCCGTTTCGCACGCGCATCCTTGATATGATCATGCTTGTTTTCGACGAAATTCGGGATTCCCCTCTTTTGGACGTTGCGGCGTCCGGACTGTCCCAGCGTTTGCAAAAGGCAGGGGAAACACTGGCGATTGACGGGTTTGTCCCGCCGCCGGTCCCAATGGATCTGCTATATATTCAGCGCAAGGTTGCGGGCATGTTCTTGTTGGCCAATCGCTTGCGTGCACGCGTTCCGGTTGCTGCTTTGTTGGCTACTCACATGGATCACACATGACGGCGCTGGCCCCGGTTCTGCAGTTCAGCGGTGTTAAGAAGGCATTTGCCAATGGTGGCGCACCTGTACCGGTTCTGCGTGGTGTCGATCTCACGCTGGAGGCCGGAGGGACTTTGGCCCTGACCGGAGAATCTGGCAGCGGCAAGAGCACGCTCTTGCATATCGCTGGTGGGCTTGAAACGGCGGATGAGGGCGTAGTGCATGTCGTGGGCCACGATCTGGGTACGATGTCGGACAGTGCCCGGGCAGAGGTGCGATGCAAGGACGTGGCAGTCGTTTTTCAACAGTTCAACCTGATCCCGTCATTGACGGTGGGTGACAACATCACGTTCCAGGGGCGGCTATCGGGGCGCTTAGACAGTGATCTGATTCAACGTCTTTCGCAGCGGTTGGGCCTTGTGGATCAAATGCGCAAATACCCGGAGGCCTTGTCCGGGGGGCAACAGCAACGGGTGGCGATGGCGCGCGCACTCGCGGCCCGGCCCAAAGTGCTGCTGGCTGACGAGCCGACAGGAAACCTAGACGAAGGCACTGCAGCAGAGGTTTTGGACCAGTTGCTGCATCTTGTTGAAGATACTGGCGCGGCGTTGCTTTTGGTGACCCATTCGCCAGCCATTGCGGCGCGGATGGATCGACGCTTGCATCTGAGCCAGGGACGCCTCGCATGACACGCGCCTGCATGGCTGCACTGCTGTCGCACTGGCGTCGGAACCCTTTGCAGCTGTTTTCTTTCCTTGCGGGCCTCGCCCTGGCAACGGCGCTGTGGTCTGGCGTGCAGGCCATCAATGCAGAAGCGCGCGCCAGCTATGACGCCGCCGCTGCAACGTTGGGTGAGGGGCAATTCGATCAGATTGTGCCAGTGACCGGTGACAGTATCGCGCAGCAGGACTTTGTCGAACTGCGCCGTGCCGGATGGCTTGTTTCGCCTGTTCTTGATGGGCGGCTTGAAGGCGTCCGTCTACTTGGTTTTGACCCGCTGTCTTCTCCTGCTGGTTTTGGCGTTGGGCAGGTGTCCCAGACAGGGGATCTGACGGCTTTTCTGAATCCCGGACTGCTTTATGCAAATGCTGCCACTGCGGAACGGCTGCAGGCTGACATCGAGATTGTCATTGATCCCGCCATCGCGCCCGGCATCGCGGTGGGCGACATCGGTGTTGTTCAACGACTGCTTGGTCGTGATGATCTTTCGCGCCTCTTGCTGCAACCTATTCAACCGATGGCACGGTCTGACCTTGGCGACGTTGCACCGGGGCTGCGGCTACAAAGCGCGAACCAGATGGCCGATGTGGGAGAGTTGACCGACAGCTTTCACCTGAATCTGACGGCCTTTGGCTTGCTGAGCTTCGCTGTTGGTCTGTTCATCGTATACAGCACGATTGGCCTGGCCTTTGAGCAGCGCCGAGGACTGGTACGCACACTGCGCGCGCTGGGTGTGCCTTTGCGGCGTCTTGTCAGTTTGATGCTGATGGAAATTTTGCTGCTGGCACTTGTTGGCGCGAGCCTGGGCATTGTTCTAGGTTATGTGATCGCGGCCGTTTTGCTGCCTGACGTGGCCGTGACCTTGCGGGGGTTGTATGGCACGGAAGTCGCTGGAACGCTTCAATTCCGCGCGTCTTGGTGGGCTTCCGGTCTGGCTATTGCGGTGCTTGGGGCCTTTGCTGCCGCTGGCGGGCGGCTGTGGCAAATCGCAAGGATGCCCTTGCTGGCAAGTGCGCGGCCCCGCGCATGGGCAATGACCTCGGGACGCGTGCAGCGTTTACAAGCCGTTGTTGCAATTGCCTTGCTGCTTTGCGCGGCGGGGCTTCTCTGGGGCGGGTCGGGCCTGTTAGCCGGATTTGCTCTTTTGGGGTTTTTCCTAATTGGCGCGGCACTGGCTTTGCCGGTGGTTCTGCATCCGGTGCTCAGATACGCGGAAAATATGGCTAGAACCCCGGCAAATCGCTGGTTCTGGGCGGATACGCGGCAGCAGTTGCCCGGTCTCAGCCTTGCCTTGATGGCGCTGCTGCTCGCCTTGTCGGCCAATATCGGTGTGGCAACCATGGTGTCCAGCTTCCGGCAGACATTTGTGGACTTTCTGGATCAGCGGCTTGCGCCTGAACTCTATGTTGAGGCTGCCGATGCCGCGCAGGCCGCAACGATTGAGACGGCGATGGCCGGGCAGGGGGTTACGGTTCTTCCATTGCTTGCAGTTGATACAGAGGTCGCCCGGTTTCCGGCTCGGCTTTTTGGCGTACGTGTTGGCCAAACATACCGGAACAACTGGGCCTTTCTGGATGCGGTGCCGGACGCTTGGGATCAGGTCGAGGCGGGCGCGGCGGCGGTCGCCAATGAGCAGCTTGCCCGGCGTGCGGATTTGTGGGTCGGGGATCAGATTGTCATTGCGCCGGGACGGTCACTGCCTATTGCAGCGGTGGTGGCAGACTATGGTAATCCGAAAGGGCAGATTGTCGTCGCTGAAACCTTGTTCCGTGATCTACATCCGGACATCACGCCCCGTCAGTTTGGTTTGCGCACGCAGAACCCACAGCAGCTTCGGAGTGTTCTGACCGACGACTTGGGCATTGCCGACAACGCAATTACGGATCAGTCGGTGATCAAGGCCTTTTCACTTCAGGTGTTCGACCGCACCTTTACGGTGACTGCCGCGTTGAATGTACTGACCCTGGCGGTCGCTGGCTTTGCCATGCTGATGAGTTTGCTGACATTGGCCGATCTGCGGGTCCCACAATTGGCCCCTGTCTGGGCGCTTGGGCTGACACGGCGCAAGATTGGACAACTTGAACTGATGCGCGCCGTTGTCTGTGCCGGGCTGGTATGTCTCTTCGCGTTGCCTGTCGGTCTCGGGTTGGCGTGGGTGTTGCTGGCAGTCATCAATGTCGAAGCGTTTGGGTGGCGCCTGCCAATGTTCCTTTTCCCCGGTGATTATGCGCGTCTGGGTCTCTACGCGATGCTTGCAGCCGTGGCGGCGGCCGCGTGGCCTGCCTTGCGGCTGGCACGAACGCCGCCAAACGCGCTGCTCAAGGTGTTTGCCAATGAACGTTAAGGCGGTGATTTTTTGTTTGCTCTGGCCAATTCCGGCTCTGGCACAGGGATTTGCGGGGTTGGGATCGGACGCCGATGGTTTCGCGGTGCCACAGGCGGGACGGCAGTTTGATTTTCCCGCCGATCACGGACCGCATCCGGACTACAGGATTGAATGGTGGTATCTGACAGCCAACCTGAAGGCTGCGGATGGCACGCCATACGGGCTGCAATGGACGTTGTTCCGGTCGGCGCTTGCGCCGGGTGAGAGCGAGGGTTGGACGTCGCCACAGGTGTGGTTTGCCCACGCGGCTGTCACAACACCCGACGCGCATTTCGCGACTGAACGCTTTGCTCGCGGCGGGATTGGGCAGGCGGGTGTGCAGGCTGATCCATTCCGCGCGTGGATTGATGAATGGGCCATGGAAGGCCCGGATCTGGATACGCTGTCGCTGAGCGCTCAAGGTCCTGACTTTGGCTACGACATGGCGTTGCAGGCCCAAGGGCCGTTGGTTTTTCAAGGGCAGGACGGGTATTCGGTAAAATCGGCTGATGGACAGGCCAGTTACTACTACTCGCAACCATTCTATAACATTACCGGCACCTTGGTTTTGCCGGATGGAACTGTTCAGGTCACTGGCAGCGCATGGCTGGATCGGGAATGGTCGTCGCAACCTTTGTCCGAAACGCAATCCGGTTGGGACTGGTTCTCCCTGTCTTTTGAGAGTGGTGAGAAGTTGATGGGGTTCCAACTGCGCCAACGCGATGGGACGTTTTACAGCGCATCCACCTGGATCGAGCCAGATGGTGCAACGACGGCTTATCCGGATGGTGCGTTTACGGCCGAGCCTGTCACGCAGGGTGCTGTTGCCGGACGTAGCCTGCCGACGACCTGGCGCGTCCGTCTGCCGGACAGGGGCGTCGATGTTTCTGTCGCGGCACTGAATACACAGGCATGGATGCCCTTGGCTATTCCATATTGGGAAGGGCCCGTGCATATCACGGGCAGCCACGATGGTGTCGGATATCTGGAGATGACGGGATATGAGTGACCCGGGCGATTTGGCATACTTTCTGGCCACAGCATGGCGGCAAATGCGTCGAGGCGTTGCGGATGGCAGGTCACCGGCCCGATATCCGACCTTTGCCACCGTGTCGCCCACCGGCGTGCCCGAGGCGCGCACAGTCGCGTTGCGCCGCGCAAACGAACCTGACGCGGTGGTCGAGGTGCACACCGATATCGTGACGGCCAAGATTGAGGCGTTGCGCCAATGTCCCAGGGCAGCTCTCCACATGTGGTTGCCCCGATCGCGCCTGCAAATTCGTTTGACCACGACCGTGGCGATCCTGACCGGGGCCTTTGTCGAGCGGGAATGGGACAGGGTTCCTGTTGCATCGCGCGTGTCCTATGGGACAGCACCTGATCCAGGCACACCGATCGAGGATGTGTTTGCCTATGACAAGCCCCCGATCCGAGAGAGGTTTGCCGTGTTGCGGTGCACGATAGACCACATAGATCTCGTGCACCTGGGCGAGAAACATCGCCGCGCCGCATATGTTCGAGATGATAGTTGGTGTGGTACCTGGCTGGCTCCATAAGGCCAGCCATCGCGCACCCGCAAAACCCATCCCGTCAAGGACACGAGACTGGCATTTTTTAATCTTCGTCGTCGAGGGAAGGTAGCAACCTGACAATGACGCCCATCAACAATGCTGTGCTGATGCCGAACGTTAAAAGGCCGGTGATTGCGGCAAATGTTCCGAAAATGCGCAAACCGGAGTCCAACAGCAGATCACCGTATCCCAATGTCGTATATGTCGCGGTCGCGAAGTAGAAGCTGGTTGGAAAATCATCGAATGCTTTCATTGCGAAGAATGCCAACGCCCAAGACCAGACCTGAATCGTATGTGCAAAAAGGAGAATAAGTACGTTTAGACTGGTAATGATCAATGTCCGAAGGCGCGATCCGGTTTTCTCCAAACGGTCAGCAGCACTTGCCAGAAACGGAACAAGCATCGCAACCGCACCAACGTGGATCAGAGCGCAAATCGTCAAAAGCGCGCTGCCAAGCAGGATTTGGGATGCAGCAGTCATCGGCGGCCTTTCGGAGGGTCACAGTTTGATCCCGACTGTGCAACGCGGTGTCCGAAGGCTCAAGACCCTGTAAACAGGTGGCTTTCCACGCCTCAGCCAGATGCGCTGGTCAGCTGCCAAGCAGCAGGGTTCTACATGTTGTCAGATGGGTGTTGGCGACTTGACGCGCGGTTTTAGCGCGGTCGGCGCGTGTGCCAAAGCTGGCTTGCTGTAAGAGCGCCGCATGAGCAAGTTTGACTTCTATCCTGTGACTGAGGATCGCGCGGCCCTGTCCGGGAACCCGTGACGCGTCAGTCAAGCTGACAAAGGAAGCCCGGTCTTGCTCGTACACCTGCGCCACAGGATCATTCAAAAGCCATGCATGCTCCATTTCGGCCGAGAAACGGCCAGCACATTCGGCGAAGGAAAAGGCGATGTCGTTGTCGGCTGCGGCCTGTGTGATCCAGGTTGCCATAACGACGAACGCTGCGCACATCGTTTTTATTCTGCTCATGTTTTGAGCATTGCGGTGAAAAAGCTGAGCGTCAACTGTGCAGACTGTAAAGAATTGTGGCGGATTCTTTCAGTCTTGCACTGTCAGGTCTTTCGCGTCGGGAACGACTTCGTGGCAGATGGTTTCAGTTTCTGCTGGGCAGACTGGATGCCGCGCGCTTTTCAGATGCGCAAAATGTGGTTTCCATGGCATCTTCTGCGCGGAAAAGGCGGGAAAACGGATACAATTGTCGCGCTTGCGTGACTGGCATTGAGCCTTTGCCGCTGACCCGTTATCTGCACGGCATACAATGGTGTGCAGAACAGCATGCCATGCGCCCCTCGTGTCTGAAACAAGCGAAAGACTGCATTATGTCCCAAGACGCCGCTCCCGACATCATCTACACCGTCACGGATGAAGCCCCGCAACTAGCGGCGGCATCGCTGCTGCCCATCGTGCGCAAATTTGCGTCTGCCGCAGGCATCGACGTGTCAACGCGTGATATCTCGGTTGCGGGCCGTATCCTGGCAACATTCCCCGAACGCCTAACCGACGCGCAGGCGCAAAGTGATGATCTGGCGGCCCTTGGTCAGTTGGTGACCACGCCGGACGCAAACGTGATCAAGCTGCCGAACATCTCTGCTTCGGTGCCGCAGCTGCAAGCGGCGATCAAGGAATTGCAAGATCAGGGCTTCGATATTCCTGACTATCCCGAAGCTCCTGCCTCGGATGAAGAAAACGACATTCGTGCCCGTTACGACGCGATCAAAGGCTCCGCGGTGAACCCGGTCCTGCGTGAAGGCAATTCGGACCGCCGCGCGCCCGCTGCCGTCAAAACCTATGCCAAGGACAATCCACATTCGATGGGCGCGTGGAGCGCCGACAGCAAGACCAAGGTATCGACCATGGGCGCTGGCGATTTCCGGTCGAACGAGAAATCGGTGACCTTGAGCGATGCTCAGGCCGGTGCTTTGAGAATTGAGCATACGGCAGCAGATGGCACCGTGACCGTGCTCAAGGACGGCCTGATGATGGACGCGGGCACGATTGTCGACGCGACCTATATGTCACGCGATGCTTTGATGACCTTCTTAGGCAAAGCGATTGATGACACGAAAGCCGATGGCACGCTGTTTTCATTGCACATGAAGGCCACAATGATGAAGGTTTCCGACCCGATCATCTTTGGCCACGCCGTTCGCGCCTACCTCAAGCCCGTCTTTGACAAATATGCCGACGACTTCGCCGCCGCGGGTGTGAACCCGAACTCCGGACTTGGCACCATGCTGGACGTGATCGCGGGCATGTCCAACGGGGCCGCGATCAAGGCCGAGATTGACGCGGTCATGGCGGATCGCCCGCCGATGTACATGGTGAATTCCGACAAGGGTATCACCAACCTGCACGTGCCATCCGATGTGATCATCGATGCGTCGATGCCCGCGGTGCTGCGCGCCGGCGGCAAGGGCTGGGGCCCGGATGGGAAAGAGGGCGACACGAACTGCGTGATCCCAGACAGCTCCTACGCTCCGATCTACGCTGAGACGGTTGATTTCTTCAAAGCCAATGGCGCGCTGGACCCGACAACAGCGGGAACCGTGCAGAACATCGGCCTGATGGCGAAAAAGGCCGAGGAATACGGCTCGCACCCAACCACTTTCGAAATTCCTGCTGCTGGCACGGTCAAGGTCATTGCAAGCAATGGTGACTTGCTGACCAACCACGATGTGGAAGCTGGCGATATCTGGCGCATGGCTTCGACCCGTAAGGAAGCGGTTTTGAACTGGGTTGATTTGGCGGTTTCGCGCGAATCCACAACGGGTTACGCGTCGGTCTTCTGGTTGGATGCCACACGCGGTCATGACGCTGAGCTGATCAAGATGATCACGCCGATCCTGGCTGAGAAGGGTAAGACCGATACCTTCCAGATCATGGACCCGGCCGCTGCCACGCGCCACGCGCTCAAAGTGATCACCGCTGGCGACAACTGCATCGCCATTACCGGGAACGTGCTGCGTGACTATCTGACCGACCTCTTCCCGATCCTTGAGGTGGGCACATCGGCCAAGATGCTGTCAGTGGTGAAGCTGATGAACGGCGGCGGCATGTTCGAAACCGGGGCAGGTGGGTCCGCCCCGAAACATGTCCAACAGCTGGTCGAGGAAAACCACCTGCGCTGGGACAGCCTGGGTGAGTTCTGCGCCATTGCTGAAAGCCTTCGCTTCTTTGGTGACGCACACGGCAATACGAAGGCGTCCATCATGGGTGATGCTGCGGATGCTGCGATCATCAAGCTGCTGGGCGAGGGCAAATCGCCAGGCCGCAAAGTTGGTCAGCCGGACAACCGTGACAGCCACTTTTTCTTTGCGCTGTACTGGGCCGAAGCGTTGGCGGCACAAGGCGATGACGTTGAGCTTGCCGCATCCTTTGCCAATCTTGCTGCATCGCTTGGCGAAAACGCAGACACGATTTCCACCGAACTAATGGCCGGACGTGGTGCGGCGGTGGACTTGGGTGGCTACTACAACACCGATGAGGCAAAGGTGGCTGGCATCATGCGCCCGTCTGCAACTCTGAATGCCCTGATTGACAGTTAAGAATCCCGCGCCGCCGGGTTTGTTCTTCGGCGGCGCATTTGCTTCGCAGTATTCAGGTTGTGAATGCTGTGCCTACGAAGGTTGCCGAAAATGAGACATTTCGGCGCCACATATTTCGGATACCCAAAAGTGTGACAGCTTGTTCGTGAATGTCACGAGTCTGGCCGCGGCTGACCTTGCGTCGCCCGACAACAAACCCCTAGCGTGCGCCAGAACTCACAAGTGAACCAAGGCATCCGATGGCACGTGAATACCTTAAGAAAGCAACGCTGACCGCAACATCAGGGGCATCTGACGTCAACCAGATTGTGAACGATATCCTGACCGATATCGAAGCTGGCGGAGATGCCAAGGCTTTGGAGTATGCTGCGAAGTTCGACAAGTACGAAGGCAATGTACTTCTGACTTCTGACGAGATCGAAGCGGCCATCGCGCAAGTGCCCGAAAAGCTGAAAGCGGACATTCGGTTTGCCCATGACAATGTGCGGCGGTTTGCGGAGACCCAGAAAGCAACGGTGGCGAACGTTGAGCTTGAGGTCGTGCCCGGCCTGATTGCCGGACAGAAAGCGATCCCGGTTGATGCAGCCGGTTGTTATGTGCCGGGTGGTCGGTACAGCCACATTGCCAGCGCCATCATGACCGTCACAACGGCCAAGGTTGCCGGCTGCAAGCACATCACCGCATGTTCACCGCCGCGTCCCGGCGTCGGTGTGGCACCGGCCATTGTCTATGCCGCACATATCTGTGGTGCGGACAAGATCATGGCCATGGGCGGCGTGCAGGGTGTCGCGGCCATGACATTTGGATTGTTTGGCTTGCCCAAGGCAAACATTCTTGTCGGTCCTGGCAACCAGTTTGTCGCAGAAGCCAAGCGCATTCTTTTTGGCCGCGTGGGCATTGATATGATTGCGGGCCCGACCGACAGCTTGATCCTTGCTGATGGCAAGGCCGACGCGCATATTGTTGCGACCGACCTCGTGAGCCAGGCCGAACACGGCTATAACTCGCCGGTATGGTTGGTCACGGACAGCCGCGATCTGGCCGAACGCGTGATCGAGATGGTGCCCCGACTGATCGACGACCTGCCGGAGGTGAACCGCGAGAACGCGACTGCAGCCTGGCGCGACTATGCCGAGGTGATTTTGTGCGCGGACCGCGAAGAAATGGCCGCCTGTTCTGATGATTACGCGCCAGAGCACCTTACCGTACAGGCAGAAGACTTGGATTGGTGGTTGGAACGTCTGACATGTTACGGCTCGCTGTTTCTTGGGGAAGAGACAACCGTGTCCTACGGCGACAAGGCATCTGGCACGAACCACGTGTTGCCGACCTCTGGTGCGGCAAACTACACAGGTGGCTTGTCCGTACATAAGTACATGAAGATCGTGACATGGCAGCGCGCGACCCGGGAGGGGTCGAAACCAGTAGCAGAAGCAACAGCTCGTATCTCGCGCCTTGAAGGGATGGAGGGTCACGCCCGTGCGGCGGATGTGCGTCTGGCCAAGTACTTCCCGGGTGAAAACTTTGACCTGAGCGCTGAAGGCTGATCCGATACGTGCCAGCATGGCCATTGCTGATGACGTGGCGGGGGAGAGGAGCCGTTAAGTGAAAGCACTTGTTTATGATGGCGTGGAAACGCTGACGTTTCACGATGTGCCGGACGCAGAAGCAGCACCGGATCAGGAATTGGTGCGCATTGTCGCTTCCGGCATCTGCGGATCGGATATGCACGCTTACCTTGGACATGATGACCGGCGCCCCGCGCCACTGATCCTTGGGCACGAGGCGGCCGGTTTGATCGTAGGCGGGGACCGCGACGGCACGCGGGTCACAATCAACCCGCTGGTGAGCTGCGGTACCTGTGCTGCTTGCACGTCCGGCCGCGACAATCTGTGCCCGGATCGCAAGATCATCTCGATGCCACCGCGCGAAGGTGCGTTTGCGGAATTGGTGGCTATGCGGCCTGCCAATCTGGTCGAGGTGCCAGACAACGTATCTTTGGACAAAGCCGCCTTGGCCGAGCCGCTTGCAGTCAGCTGGCATGCTGTTCGTCTTGGGTTGGCGGCATTGGATCCGGCAGCCAGCCGCTCCGCGCTTGTTTTGGGCGGCGGCGCAATTGGTCTTGCTGCTGCCTTGGCGCTGAAAGCGCAGGGTCTGTCCAATGTCACTGTTGCCGAGCCGAATGAAGCAAGGCGCAGCTTTCTGGAAAAACAGTGTAACCTTCCATGTGTCCCCGCAGGGACAGGAAGTTACGGGATCGTTGTGGATGCCGTGGGATACGCCGCCACTCGGGCTTCAGCCTCATCACTCACGGAACCTGGCGGCGTGATCGTTCATATCGGGCTTGGCGAAGACACTGGCGGTCTCGATATTCGGCGCATGACCTTACAGGAAATCACCTTCATCGGCACCTACACGTACACCCCGCAGGATTTCCGCGACACATGCGCCGCGATTTTTGACGGTCGCCTTGGTCCGCTCGATTGGACCGAAGAACGTCCATTGTCGGATGGCGCCCGCGCCTTTGCCGACTTGCGCAGCGGAGCGGTCGCTGCGCCCAAAATCATCCTCCACCCCTGATGCCGGAGACAGCATATTCATGAACATAGACAAGAAAATCACCGATGATTTGGTTGCGAACGACATCTCGTTTGTAACAACGGTGCCTTGCAAACAGCTTGCAGGTGTCATCGACGAAATCGATCAGCACCCGGACATCTTCCATATCCCGTCAAACAAGGAAGACGAGGGCATGGGCCTGTGTGCCGGTGCATGGATGGGTGGAAAGCGCCCGGCCATCATCATGCAGAATACGGCCATCGGCGTAACGATCAACACTCTGGCCACGCTGATCCAATATTACCGTATGCCGCTGCCTATGCTGATCAGCTACCGGGGTGAGTTGCGCGAGCCTGTGGCCTGCCAGGTTGAGATGGCGGTCCACACAAAGGCACTGCTCGCGCAGATGAATATCCCCACTTACCACTTCCATCACCAAAAGGACGTGGAAGAGCTGGATATGATCCTGAAATACACCTTCATGTGCAACAAACCCGTGGCGATCCTGACCGACGCCAACTTCTGGGGAGGCTATGGCGACCAATGATCCGTTCTGAAATCCTCAAGGAAATTGCACCTATCCTCCGTGATCAACTGGTGGTCTGTAACATCGGCATCCCTAGTCAGGAGCTGCATGCCATCGACGACCAGCCCACGAATTTCTACATGCTGGGCACGATGGGTTTGTCGTCGTCGATAGGTTTGGGTTTGGCTCTGGCGCAGGACAAGACCGTGATCTCCATCGACGGTGACGGATCGGTGCTGACCAACCTGTGCACGCTGCCGACGATCGCCAACAACGTGGCCGACAACTACATTCTAATGATCATCGACAACGGGTCTTACGGCTCCACCGGAGATCAGCCGACCTACACGGGCAAGAAGACATCGCTTGCGGGCATGGCCCGCGCCGCGGGCTGCGAGAACGTGGTCGAGGTGATGGATATCGACACAGGTCCTGCCCTTGAGAAGGCAATTGCCGAGCGGAAGATGACGGTGATGGTTGTCAAATGCGACAGCGGAAACGCCAAGATGCCGGTCATCACGATGGATCCTGTGGTTATCAAGGATCGTTTTATGAAAGCGGTCATGGCCTGACCAATTGCTCCCGGTTGCAGCATGTGACCGGGGCGCACCTTAACGTCAAATTCATTGGCGCGCTTTACCGTCATTTCCAAACCAAACGGTAGCGGCGGTCAAATCTGTATGCGGCGAACACAGGCGATGAACAGGCGCATGGATGTGTTGTCTATACGTCTTTTTCGTCCGAACGCTGTGCTTCGGCGCGGCACATCTTTAGTACGCTTCCTCTCGTCTTTGTTCTCAAGGATCGTCGGCAGATTCTTTAAATGTTCTTTTCGTCAACTGGCTGCAAAGCCGGTGAGAACGCGGATTGAATATGCCTTTGATAGCAGACGTGACTTTCATCGAACCAGCCACGCCGCATGTACATCGCGAACGGTCGACAGGCGATCAATGTGATGCCGCAAACGCTGTTTATAACTCAAGGTGAGTATGCAACCGGCGCAGGGCCTGACATCGTCATCTCGACGCTGTTGGGATCCTGCGTTGCCTGCTGTTTGTGGGATCCAATAGCGCGTATCGGCGGAATGAACCATATGCTGCTTGCAGTGTCTGGAGGTGGCAAAACAAGCTGTGCGTTGTCCGGGATCAATGCAATGGAAGTGTTGATCAACGACCTTGTCAAACTGGGCGCGGCGCGCCGTCTATTGCAGGCAAAGGTGTTTGGTGGCGCCCGGATGATTTCCGGCTTTTCGGACATCGGGGCTAAGAATGCGGCCTTCACGCTGTCCTATCTTGAACAAGAAGGCATACCTTTGATCACCAAGTCTTTGGGGGGTAACAGCGCAAGAAATCTGCGTTTTTGGCCAGGTACAGGCCGCGCCATGCAAAAGATGACAAATGCCTTAGTACGGGATGTGGCGTTTGCTGCGCCGGGTGGCAATGGGGTCGAATTATTCTGAGGCTGACCGTTCGGAAGTACTGGCTAGAAAAGCTCGATGGAGCCGGGTGGGGCTTCCTGATCGTCAGTGTTATCGGGATCCAGAATTGACCGCGTCTGGGCCAATTGCAAATGTAATGCAGAAGACTCTGCGACATGTGGCGTAGTTGCAAGTGCGCTGCAAACAACAACGAGATCCTGTAGCGACTGTGAAATGCGATCGATGCTTTGTAACTGCAGTATCTGCTGCGTCGTCAGCTTGGCACGGGATTGCTCCGTTACTTCAGACAAAGTTTCGGAAACGATCAACAGGTCATCACTTATTTTGGCAAGAGCGCTTGCCATCCGCGACAATGCAAGATTGCATTGAGCTGCATCTGACTTGCTCTGTGCCATTAGAAAGGTCTGATCACAGATTGAACTCGTACGCGCAACCACACGGAAAAAAATGTTTTTTGCGTGTTGTTGTCTGTTCTGAGGTGCTGCACCTGATCGTGAGATCTCTGTGCCACGCGCCCAACAAACAAAGCGAAGCCGACGCGCTGTTGATAAGCTTGCCGTTGCAAAGCCTTGGGCCGCATCACCTTACTCCTCCTTGATGCATCGCAGGCTGGTACGGCTAGAAGCACCGGTGCAATCCCAGGCAAGTTGAAACCTACCAATCCGCCTGCTCGGCTGCATGTGTAGCGTTTCGCTAGGGCACAAGTAGCTTTTCCAAGCTGTCTGAGCTTAGTGAATGCACAATCAACACTGATCTGAATTTGATCCAAAAATGCCATCCGGATTTCCTATTGAACCCAATCGACGGCGTCGTTGCATTTGATGTAAGTCGTTGGTCCGGCAGAGTGGAAGCCATGGGGCTTCGGAAACAAAATGCGTTCTGAATGCCCAAGAAAGAGCAAGCCCGCAGTGGACAGTGCGCACTTGAAGCGTGGCCACAGCTGCGCCTGTTTTAACTGATCGAAATAGATCATCACATTTCTGCAAAAGATTGCATCAAAGGCAAATCGCATGGGCCAATCGTCAAACAGGTTGAGTTCGTTCACCGAGACAACTCGAGTCAATACATCAGACATTCTTCGGTATGATTGGTTGTCGTCACAAGCGATTGTAAAGGCGTTCAAGTCATCCCGGGAAACACCATTCAGCTCAGTAGAGCTAAACTTAGCAGTGCGCGCTTGGCTGATGACTTGAGGGTCGATATCGGTGCCCAGGATCTTGAAGTCCGCTGCGGCAAGAGCCGGTTCCAAACGCAAAAGATGCATCGCAATTGAATAAGGTTCTTGTCCTTTTGAGCAACCCGCCGACCAGATGCGAATACGTTCATGCCGTTCAATGCGCTGTCTAAATGTTGGCATGAGCCGGTCGCTGAGCATCTTAAAGTGATGAGGTTCCCGGAAGAACTGGGACACAT
>NZ_JBYNDP010000033.1:28530-32936 GCF_059783535.1 Tateyamaria sp.
AGCCGGTCGCTGAGCATCTTAAAGTGATGAGGTTCCCGGAAGAACTGGGACACATTGGTGGTCAGGGCAGAGATCATGAAACGGCGTTCGCATGCTCCGTCTTCTGATGCGACATGGTCTGCGTAGGCAGAAAACGCATCAAGGTTGAGCGCGCGTAGCCGATGCCTGAGCCTGGACCGAACCATCAGTTTTTTCTCGCGGACCAACTTGATCCCACACTCGCGATAGGCCAATGCGGCAATCGTGTCGAACTGCTGGTCGTTCAACAGAGGCAGATCTTGCGTTTGACGCATCAAGCGGCGTCACTTTCCGGCAACGCGACGACGCATGGCAAGTCCAAAACCCGTATCATGCGATTGTTCACTAGCGTTATGGCCTCGATGACATTTGGGCCGTTCTGCGCGGCGGTGTCTGGTGGTTTTTGCATGTCCTCAGGGTCAAGTGCCACGATATCCGAGACAGCATCAACCAATAGACCGATTGTCGATCCCTCGTTCTGGACCACAACGATGACGGCTCGGTCGTCCTGATCACACTTGGGCAAGCCCAAACGTTCGGCCAGACCCATGATCGGAAGCACAGTCCCCCGCAAGTTGATGACGCCGTGCATAAAGCTGGGCGCAAGTGGCATTGGGGTTGCGCGCGTCCAACCGCGAATTTCGCGAACGGTCATGATGTCAAGCGCATACTCCTGATCGCTTAACTTAAAAATCAGCAGTTCCCTTTGCTTCGTTGTTTCTGTGGTGCTCATGCTTGGGGTTCCAATCTCGCACGCTTTGGGGCAGGTCTTTTGGTTGTGTTTGGTACAATGTCGGCTGGGTCGAGGATTAGTGCCACCTGCCCATCCCCCAAAATCGTCGCAGCGGCGATCCCCGGTGGGCGGCAACAGTTATCATCAAGTCCTTTAACAACAACCTGTCGCTGGTCGTGGACCTTATCGACGAGCAACGCGACCTGCGATTCGTCCTCTAAGATCAAAAGCATCGCTATGCGGTCATTAACCGTGTCACAAGGAGGCCGATAGCCAAGCGCTGCCCCCAGATCAAACAGTGGAACAATGCCATCTCGCACACGAACGACAAAATGGCCCGGTTGGATTTGTTCGAGGAGACTATCCGACAGCGTGAGGGTTTCCGATACAATGTTTAATGGCACAACAAGGGTTTCGCCTGCCACCTCTATGACCATGCCGTCCAGTACGGCCAGGGTTAGTGGAAGGGATATGTTGAAGGTCGTTTCTGCGTTGGGTTCGGATGCGATTGTGATCCGACCACTCAGATGATGGATGGCGGTGCGTACCACATCCATGCCGACCCCACGCCCTGAAAGGTCAGACACATCTGGTGCGGTCGAAAATCCTGGCAGGAATAGAAGCGCGTCAATGTCCTCGTCGGTCATAGTCGCATCTTCTGCGACAAGACCCTTTTCGATCGCGGTTCGGAGAACCTTTTTCCGATCAATGCCTTGTCCGTCATCCGAGATTTGGATTAGGACGCGCCCAGATCTATGCGCCGCACTTAGCCGGATTTCGCCATGCGCAGGCTTGTTGCACGCACGACGGACGTCCGAGGACTCAAGTCCGTGATCGACTGCGTTACGGATCATGTGGGTGAGCGGTTCAACCAATTGTTCGATGACCGTTTTGTCGATCTCGGTTGCCTCCCCCATGGTCACCAGCCGAACGTCTTTGCCGACAGATGTCGAGGCCTCACGCACAACGCGCGCCATGCGTTGAAACAGTGATTTTACAGGCTGCGCTCTGATCATCATGACACTGTCTTGAATATCTCGCGTCAGACGTTGGAATTCTTCCAGCCCGTACATGGCGTCAGAGTGGAGAGACACTCCTGCGGTTTGCAGACTTTGGGCCAGCATCGACTGATTGATCACCAATTCGCCGACCAGATTTGCGAGACGTTCGACCCTATCTACGTCGACGCGCACAACAGACTTACTTGGTGTGGCGCGCGCGTTGCGTTGATCGTCTGTTCCGGGCCGGATGGCTGTCCCGGGATCCGTTTCCAAGCCTTGTGCGTTGGCGGAGATCTTCATCCTGCAAAGGCCGTCGACGAATTCGAGTTGGGATGCGACATCTGCTTCGTCGACATCAGTTGTCAGAACCAGTGACCAGCTTAGATAGGTCTTTTTTAGTACCAGCTGTTCAAGTGTGGGCAGATCACTTGTGTTGCAATGTACTTCGATCTCACCAAGGGCGTCCAGGCGGTTGATGACATCTGAAACCTCGTGCCCCGTTTCGAAAAAGCCAATCTCGGGTGCGAAGAAGATGTTGTATTCCACGCAAGGCTTGGATGCATCTTCGCCGACCACAGCATCACTGGTATCTATTTCAACTGCTTCGCGTGCATTGTCGTTTGCATCCTCTTCCCGCAAGGCTTGGCTGATCTGCACGTTCAGTTCGCGCAGTATTTCCTCAGCCTCTGCTTTCGGAGGGTCGAGATCATCTCGACACGCCCGGACCAGGTCCGACAGGTGATCTGATGCGCGAAAGAACACGTGTAGCAGGTTGATAGTGGAACGCGCTTTACCCGTGCGGATGCTGTCCAGGGCGGTCTCGAACTGGTGTGCAAACTGCACCAACGTCTCGAACCCAAAAGCACCTGCGCCTCCTTTGATCGAATGGACGGCACGGAACACCACATGAATTGTCTCTTCGTCGTGGCTGCCGCCAACGAGAGCCTGCAGTCCATCCTGCAATGCCTCAAGCAATTCCTCGCACTCGACAAAAAAGGAAGCGCGAATTTCAGCCATTGGGTCCGGAGACGTCATCGTCTTGCTATCCAGCCACCATTTGCAGCGCTTTCACCAGTTTCGCCGGATCGAAGGGTTTGACGATCCATCCGGTGGCACCCGCGTTGCGCGCACGCATCTTCATCTCAGGGGCCGCTTCTGTTGTGAGAACGAGGATCGGTGTCGTCTTGTGTTGACCACAGTCACGAACCGCGTCGATGAAACCGAACCCATCCATACGAGGCATGTTGATGTCCGTTATGATGACATCCGGATCGATGGCTTCTAGGACTTCTGTACCATGAACGCCATCTTCGGCTGTGTGGACAGTGAAACCCGCGGGTTCCAACGCGAAACGGATCATGTCGCGCATTGTACGGCTGTCATCAACAGCGAGAATTTCAAGGTTCACGTGTCTTCCTCCTGCTGTGTCAGATCCCAAAGTCCCATCGCGGACAGTTGGTCATGGACAGTGTCCTGCACGTGCAGAACGCAAAAAGATGTTCTGTTTTCAGCGGCCTGGCGCTGCGCACTGAGCAACACTTGTGCTCCCAACGCACCAATATGCGTGGTGTCTTGAGCGTCCAGAAGGACATCACTGCTTGCTGGGTGCGCCAACAGTTGCGACAGCAAATGAGGTGCAGACGCCGCGTCCAATCGTTGGGGCAGGGGAATTGGGTCAGCCATGACGTGCATGGCATGTTAGACCATTTTGATGGCTCATCCGGTCCCTCCTGATCGCAAAACGTAAGGATGGTTTACCGGACGGTCTGTTAAAGGCGCGTTACTGAAGCTGTGCTTTGGGACTATGTCGGCATTAAAAGACAAACCGCCCGGCGTAACGTGCCGAGCGGTTCATGTTTTTGTCGTGCAATCAGGAGTTAGCCGCGGCGCCGGCGTCCACCGGCCCGCCCACCGCGCCCGCGGGCTTCTTCGCCCGCTTTCGGTGCAACGCGGTTGAACTTGATCCACGCACCGCCACCTTCGTCATTGTTGGTCAGGAAATTGGCTGCACGGATGGCTTCCATTTCCTTGCCAGCGCGCGGCATTGTCGATCCCATGCCAAACATCTGCGCGAATGCTTCGTCGTCCATCCCGTCAGGCAGAACGATCCCTGCTGCCTCAACCTCGGCCCTTTTTTCAGCAATTTTCTTGGGACCGACCGGCAATGCAACCGGATTCATAATGGCCGACGTCATACCTGCCCCCATTGCCATTGGCAGGAAGGCGTTGTTGATGCCGTGTCGGTTCGGCAGGCCGAACGAAATGTTCGAAGCGCCGCACGTCGTGTTCACACCCAGTTCTTCGCGCAGACGGCGCACAAGGGTAAAGACTTGCAGCCCCGCGGTTCCCATTGCGCCGATGGGCATCACAAGCGGGTCGACAACAATGTCATAGGCCGGAATACCGAAGTCGGCTGCGCGTTCCACAATCTTCTTGGCCACGGCAAAGCGAACATCAGGATCCTCGGAAATGCCCGTGTCATCATTGGAAATGGCAACGACCGGCACATTGTATTTTTTGACCAGTGGCAGCACGAGTTCCAGGCGCTCTTCTTCCCCGGTTACCGAGTTCAGAAGCGGGCGACCTTCTGCGGCGGCCAGGCCGTTCTCCAGTGCGCCGGGCACGGAACTGTCGATGCAGAGCGGGCAGTCCGT
>NZ_JBYNDP010000168.1:0-6467 GCF_059783535.1 Tateyamaria sp.
GTGAAATTCTATCCCTACCTGTCGGGCGAACGGACGCCGCACAACGACGCGCAGGTGCGCGGTGGGTTCACCGGCCTCGACATCGCGTCTGGGCCCGAGGATTTGACCCACGCCGTGATGAGCGGCGTCAGCTTTGCCCTGCGCGATAGCTTTGAGGCGCTGAAGGCAACCGGGGCGCAACTGCCCTCTGCCCTCGCCATCGGAGGCGGCAGCCGGTCTGACTATTGGACGCGGATGCTGGCCACGACCCTGAACATACCGCTGGAGCGCCCCGATGAGGGCGCGTTTGGTGCGGCCCTGGGTGCTGCACGGATTGCCATGTGCGGTAACACCGGCGCTGACCCGGCAACCGTGATGACCAAGCCGCCGATTGCCGATGTGATCCACCCGCAGGCCGACCTCGTTGCGGCCTATGATGATGCTTATTCTGCCTTTTCAGGCGCTTACCCCAAACTGAAAGCCATGCCATGACCACTGGATTCTTTGACGCCGTCCCACACGCCACATTCGAAGGCCCGGACAGCACCAACCCGATGGCCTTCCGCCATTACAACCCGGACGAAATGGTCATGGGCAAGCGGATGGAGGACCACCTGCGCTTTGCCGTCGCCTATTGGCATTCCTTTGCGTGGGAAGGCGGTGATCCCTTTGGTGGTCAGACCTTTATTCGCCCCTGGCATCCGCAGGACGATATGGGCCGCGCCAAGATGAAGGCCGATGTGGCGTTCGAGATGTTTGCGCGCCTCGGTGTGCCCTATTTCTGCTGGCATGATGCGGATGTGCGGCCCGAAGGGGCGACATTCTCCGAAAGCCTCGACCGGTTGAATGAGATCACCGATTACTTCGGTCCCAAGATGGAAGAGGCGGGCGTGGGCCTGCTTTGGGGCACCGCCAACATGTTCTCGCACCGTCGTTGGATGGCTGGTGCATCCACCAACCCCGATCCGGATGTGTTTGCTTATGCAGCCGCCACCGTGAAATCCTGCATGGATTCGACCCTGAAGCTGGGTGGCCAGAACTATGTGCTGTGGGGTGGTCGCGAGGGCTACGAGACCCTGCTGAACACCGATATGGGGCAGGAGCTGGACCATATGGGCCGCTTTCTGTCGATGGTCGTCGAGTACAAGCACAAGATCGGGTTCAAGGGTCAGATCCTGGTTGAGCCGAAACCACAGGAGCCGTCGAAGCATCAGTATGATTTCGATGCTGCCACCTGCATCGGGTTCCTGCGCAAGTACGGGCTTGAGGATGAGGTGAAGCTCAACCTTGAGCAGGGGCACGCTATTCTGGCCGGGCATTCGTTCGAGCATGAGATTGCGGTGGCCGCGTCGGACGGGATGCTGGGGTCCATCGACATGAACCGCAACGACTATCAGTCGGGCTGGGACACCGATCAGTTCCCCAACAACGTGCCCGAGGTGGCGTTGGTGTATTACCATATCCTCAAGGCGGGTGGCCTTGGGTTGGGCGGCACGAACTTTGATGCCAAGCTGCGCCGTCAGTCGCTGGATGCCGAGGATTTGATTGCGGCCCATGTCGGCGCCATGGACATTTGCGCCCGGGGCTTGAAAGCTGCGGCTGCGATGATCGAGGATGGTGGTTTGGAAAACGCGTTGAAGGCCCGGTATGCCGGGTGGGAGAGTGCCGAAGCACAGGCGATGCTGGGCAGTGATCTGGCGTCGATTTCGGACCGTGTGATTGCCGAGGGGATCGAACCGCAGCCGCATTCGGGCCGGCAGGAGATTCTGGAGAACTATGTTTCGCGTTTCGTCTAAGGCGCTTGCTTTCGCGGTGATGGCGGCCCCACTGTGGGCCGCCGATTTGCCGTTTGAAGAACCGGTGTTTCCTGAAGTGGACGCGGCGCAGGTCGAGCTGGGGCGTTTGCTGTTCTACGATCCCATGCTGTCCGGGTCGAAGACGGTGAGTTGTGCCACCTGTCACCATCCGAAGTTTGCCACGGGCGACGGTGTGTCGCTGGGTCTGGGGGACGGGGCCAATGGGCTTGGACCGAACCGGGTGGCTGACCCGGAGAACTTGCCCGAACAGCGCATTCCACGGAATGCGCCGCCTTTGTTCAATCTTGGGGCCACAGAATTCACTGTGTTCTTCCATGATGGGCGGTTGGAGGAGGATGCCAGTCGGCCCTCGGGCATCCGAACGCCGTTGGGATCGGAGATGGAAATGGGATTTGCCTCGGCCCTGTCCGCGCAGTCCATGTTTCCGGTGCTGTCGGCGGATGAGATGGCGGGGCATTACAGTGAAAACGAGATTTCTCAGGCCGTGCGCCAAGGGTTGATCACCGGGCCTGATGGGGCATGGGATTTGCTGTCGCAACGGGTGGAGGGCATCCCGGAATACCGTGCCCACTTTGACGAGGTGATCGGGGAAGATGCCATCCACTTCTCGGACATTTCCGATGCAGTTGCCGCCTTCCTTGATTTTGAATGGCGTGGGGTTGCCAGCCCGTTTGATCTCTATCTGCGCAACGGGACCGAGATGGTGCCTGCCGCGATGCGTGGCATGAATCTGTTCTATGGCAAGGCGCAATGTTCGACCTGCCATTCCGGGCGGTTCCAGACGGACCACGGTTTCCACGCTATCGCCATGCCGCAGATCGGGCCGGGCAAGGCGGCGCGCTTTGAAAGCCACGCGCAGGATACAGGCCGGATGCGGGTGACGGGCAATCCAGAAGACGCCTATGCTTTCCGTACGCCGCCCCTGCGTAACGTGGCGCAAACGGCACCGTACGGCCACAGCGGGGCCTACGCTTCGCTGGAAGCCGTCGTGCGCCACCATCTTGATCCTGTAACCAGCTTGCGCGGCTACGACATTGCCCAAGCGATCATGCCGGGATTTGACGCAGATGATATGCGCGTGCTGTCTGACCCCGCCGAGGTGGACCGGATCGCAGCGGCCAATGACCTCGCGCCAATCGCGCTCAGCGATGACGAGGTGGATGACATCCTGGCGTTCCTGAACGCACTCACCGATCCACAAAGCATCCGCGGCGCACTTGGCGTGCCTGCATCGGTGCCGAGTGGACTGCCGGTGGATCAGTAACCGCGGTCCTGGCTTCTTCTGACTGAAAATACGACGGGGTGAGGCCGCAGGCCGAGGGGCAGGGCCCGCTGGCTCACCGCGCGATCACAACCGTGGCGTTGGCCTGCACGTCCTGCCAATCGCTCCAACCTTGATGCGGCCATCGCACGCGCAGCCGCACCGCATCAGCATCGCCCAACCCGAAATGCTGCGGCCCCGCCACACCACCCGCATGACCACCGCCGACGGTGATCTCGCGTGCTTGAACGGTTGCGCCGTCATCGACCTCAATCCACGCGCCGACGGCTTGGGAGTTTGTCCCGTCCTGTGTCACGGATATCGAGAGCCAGTTGCCCGTTGCTTCGCTCACGTTCTGCCAGACCTCAAGCGGTGCACGCCGGTTGACGACGGCCAAGTCGAGCAAGCCGTCGCCGTTGAAATCGACAAGGGCTGCGCCGCGCCCCCGGTGCATCGATGCCACGCCGGCCGTATCTCCGGCTTCGGCGAAGCTGCCATTTGCCTGACCAATCAACAGGTTGTTTGGATCGTCCATCGCCAGGCCCGGCATTTGCTGCACATTGCCCTTGGCAATGAAGGCATCATCAAAACCGTCGTTGTTCACGTCGCCAAAAGCGATGTGCCATCCGGTGGATGGTCGTCCGTCACCGCCCGTGTAAGGGCGGTGAGCAGCGGTGCCCATGTCAAAAGGTACATCCTGAAACCCCGGACCGTCACCCACCTGCTTCATCAGCCGTTGGTCGCCCATTGAGGAAAGATACACCTCGTCCCGCCCATCGCGGTCCAGATCGCGCGCGGCTATGCCCATGCCCCACAGCATGTGGCGCACCCAGCCGTCCTCTTCTGTGTAGAGCCGGGGGGCCTCTTCCATCGCCCAAAGCTGTTCTTCGCCGTCGCGAATGTAGTAGTGGCGGTCATTCGACACACGCAGGTCGGCGCGGCCCGTGCGGGACCAGTCCGTGAAAAGGATGGAGAGTGCGCAAAACCCCGGGCTCAGGTCGGTCACGGCATAGGTCGCTCCGTCCGGGCGCCACAGATGGTTTGTGTCGCAGGCTTCGAACGGCCCGTCGGGATCGCTGCGGTCCACATAATGACCAAAGGCGAGTGTCGGGGCGGTTTGGCCCGCCTCCCATGTGGCCGAAAAGGCCGTGCTCCAGTGATCATCGAAGCGAAAGGGCATCGGTTCAAAGCTGCAATCGCCGCGCCCCCGCAAGATGGTATCGGGGCCCACACGCAGCATCACCAGATCAAGATGACCGTCATTGTCGATGTCCAGCGGATAGGCCCCGGTTGTGCCTGTTAGATCGAGTGCCGGGTTTTGTACCGGCTCAAAGGCAACCCTGTCGCCAGATACGTTCTTGAGCAAAAAGGGCGGGTTTGATCCGCCAGCCACAACCAGATCGGGCCGTGCATCGCCATTGCAGTCCAGAACGGCCAGGCCACCGCCGACGAAATGTTCCCATCCCCCATCGTAGACGTGGTTTGGAATGTCGATTGGGGAAAAGCGCACGTCCGCCGCAAGGGGTTGTGATGCGCAGAGCAAGAGGGCGGCAAGCCCCCCGCGTTGCGCAGCAGCGCGCCCCTGCCCATGATCAGACTTTCTGAAAAATCTGGCTTCGTCACGCATCTTCCAAAGCCTCCACAGCCGTGTCCTGAACAAATTCAAGCGCATAGGCCGCGGCCCCCTTTGCCCACATTAGGTTGCCCCATTTATGGACCACGACTTCGGGCGCGGGTTTGTCGATTTCGACGATACTCTTGCGCATTTCCTCGATCACCGTGTCGGCATAGAGGTGGTCGAATTGCATTTGTTCGCCAGCAAGGATCACCAGTTCGGGATCAAAGATGTTCACGAGGTTTGCAAGGCCCATGGCAAACATTTTGCCTGCCCTTTCGACGACCGTGCGTGCGGTTGCGTCACCGTCCTTGGCCGCTTTCAGCACTGTGCTGACCGCCTGGCTGGTTGGAGTCGTCAAGCTCATGCCGCCAACGCTGGAGGCCTCGCGCACAAGGGCATAATCCGCCACGTAGGCTTCAAGGCAGCCACGCTGCCCACACCGGCAAAGCGCCCCGTCCAGATGGACCTTTGTGTGCCCGAATTCGGCCCCGCAGCCCCGTGTGCCGCGATAGAGCTGGCCGCCCAGAACCATGCCCATACCCACACCGCTTTCGATGGTGATCACGATGAAATCCGAGTGGGATTTGCCCAGTCCAAAAGTCAGTTCGGCCATGGCGACGAGGTTCGCATCGTTGTCGAGATAAACAGCTACACCAAGCGTTTCGCGCAATATGTCACCAAAGGGGACGTTGCGTTGATCCAGCGATGGCGACCAGTAGACCAGCCCGTGATCCGCATCCATAACACCCGCCAGACCGACACCCACCCCCGAGATATCGCTGCGATCATGGCCCGCCTTGTCAGCCAATGCAGCCAGCCCATCGCGAATGTGTGTGGCCAGGTCGTCTGGTGTCAGACGCCCCGTCGGGATGGGGCATTCGTGGTCGGTGACATGGGTGCCGTCAAACCGCATCAGAACCAGCGAAATGGACCTGTCGGACACCTTGAGACCGGCAATCAGATGGGCGTCGCCAGCAATCTTCAGATCGACCCGGGGGCGGCCACGTGCCGATTCGTCGGAACGTGATTCGCGGGGCACTTCCTCGATCAATCCGCCGCGCAAAAGGTCGGCCGTGACGGACGTGACAGTGGCCCGGCTGATGCCGGTATGTTCCGCAAGATCGATCCGTGGGACGGGTCCGCGCTGCGCGATCTCACGCAAAAGCAGCCGTCTGCTTTCGATCTTCTGATGGCCGAATACCATGATTTTATTCTCTTTTTTCCTCCCGTCGCGCGGCAGTGCCTGCGACCCTTGGTAACGATGATGCCGGTTTTTTTGAAAGCTGTCCAATTTAATTTGCTTTTCGAATTTAAGTTGCTAACAATGGGTCACCCGCCGCAAAATCGTGACGGACGGGCATGTCTTTGGGAGGACACCTATGAAACGACGCACGCTACTTGGCGCCCTGGCGGCTGCCACAATGCTTACTTCGCCGGTTCTGGCTGACGGTCATGCAGTGACCGTGGGCGTGAGCTGGTCGAACTTCCAGGAAGAGCGCTGGAAAACCGACGAAGCCGCGATCAAGGCAGCACTCGACGCCGCTGGCGCAAACTACATTTCCGCTGACGCGCAATCGTCTTCCGCCAAGCAGCTGGCAGACATTGAATCGCTGATCGCGCAAGGTGCGAATGCGCTTATCATTCTGGCGCAGGACGCGTCCTCGATTGGCCCAGCCGTTCAGGCCGCTGCCGACGAAGAGATCCCCGTCGTTGCCTATGACCGCCTGATCGAAGACGCGCGCGCCTTCTACCTGACCTTCGACAACGTTGAAGTTGGCCGCATGCAGGCCCG
>NZ_JBYNDP010000169.1:0-6426 GCF_059783535.1 Tateyamaria sp.
CACTGACCGCTCTGGTCGCGGCGTGTGGCAATGGGCCCCGAGAAGAGAGTGATACCGACGGAGGTGGCGGTACGCCAACCGATCCGCCAACCGACACTGGTGTTCCTGACGCCATTGCTGGCGATCTGGGCTCTATCAACTTCAACACGGCGACAAATACACTGACCGTCACAGGTCTGTCCCAAGACGGTACACCCGTGGTGAACGAATACACACGCGTCGCGACGAGCTTTGTCGATGGATACGAGACCTTCACAGGTCAGAATGACCCGCTGGGTCGCCACGCAACGGCTTTTGTCGCCAGCAGGGATGGTGTTCAGGCAGGCGTGGTTATGACCGGCCCGCAGTTCAACACCTTCTTTGGTGGCTCGTTCTTTGAACGTACCGGCTCATATGTGGCCCCTACGGCACCGGAAAGCCGCTTTGACGTAACCTATTATGGGAACTACGCCGCTGGTCTGAATGGTGCGGGCCCCGTTACTGACCTCCTCCCGACGCCCGGCGTGGATCCGAGCGTGGATACACCCAGTCAGACTGCGTATATTCGCGGGTTGATGTTTGTGAATGTGGACCTGAACGACCTGTCGGTTGAGGGGGAGATCTACAATAGGCTTGCAACCACCGCAGGCGGCGACATTGACCTACCGGACATTGTCTTAGTTGACGGCACTTTGACCGGCGATGGCACATTCAGCGGCAACATCGAGCAAGATGAGAGCGACCCGGATTTCCCGATCAGCGACGCAAGCGACATCGGAGACTTTGCGGGTGTGATCGGTGGGCCGTCGGGTGAATTTGTCGCCGGTGGTACGCGCGTCACCGATTTCACCGACAGCTTTGAGGGTGAAATCGAGCATGGCGTTTTCGTCCTCGACTTGTGTGTCGAGGGGAACACTGATCCGATCTGTGTAAACGCTCTGCAGCCATAAGGCTCATGAAACGAGCGCTTTTTGCAATTGCGCTGTCGCTGTGGGCGTCGACGGGGCTGACGGCTCCCAAAACCCAAAACAGCCAGACGCTTACCATGGAGCAGGCGCGCGTTCTTGCGCGCCAAGCACTATATGCGGGCCGCTTCGATCTAGCGCGAGATGTGGCCGCGGTGCTGGTGCGAGCGAATCCCGAGGATGCCTACGCTTATGGCGTGTTGGCCGCGGCGCATTCGCGGTTGAATGACCGCAAGGAGGCCCGTTCGGCCGCTCGTCTGTCCTACAAACACAGTGAAACGTCTGCGCAAAAATTCGGTGCTGCACGAACCGCAGCGAGTATCGCCTTTCAGCAGGAACGCCCGACGGCATCGCAGATGTGGCTGCGATTGGCCGCAACCCATGCAGAAACCCCAAAGCAAGATGCAATGATTTCGCGCGACTATGCCCAGGTGCGCCGGGCAAATCCGCTGCGCTTCAATCTGAGCTTTTCAGTCGCACCATCGAACAATGTGAACAGCGGCACCGACAATGTGTTGGAAGTCAACAATGGTGTTCCAACCGGGTCCGTGTTTCGTGCAGGTTCACGTGCACTGGATGGCGTTGTGTCTACTATGGACGTGCGATTGAGTTATCGGCTGGCACAAAGCCAAAAAAGCAGGACAACAGCATCCGGCCGCTTATATGTAAGGCGTGTTGACCTGTCGTCCGATGCGGAACGCCAAATAGAAGAAACGGCATCGGATCTTGGAAACGAGGACTTCAATGAGACCTATGCAGATGTCGGCATTGAGCACACGTTCGCACTAGGGGCACAAGGCAATTCGCTCACCTTGGGCGCATCGCTGGGCGCTAAGTGGTTCGCCGGGGAGCGAATTTACGACACCACCAAGCTTTCGCTATCGCGTGGTTTGACGCTCTCGAACGCCACATACCTCAGACTAAACAGCGGCTTTGAACGGCGATTTGCGACCGTTGGCAACTTTCGAAATGCGGATATCTTAACCCTTGGTGCGTCTGTCACTCACAAGCTTAAGGGCGGCGACAAGTTAAGTGTTGGGCTTGCCGTTCAGGAGCAAAGCGGGGACTTTCGAAACGCCGATTATCGGACTGCCAGTGTGCGGGCAAATTATTCATTTGGTAAACAGCTGGGTCCGGTTCAGATTTCGACGGGTCTCACTTTTGGCTACACCGACTACGACCAATACGCACTTGTTCGCACGATTGCCGGCGGGCGGCAAGACGAAAGCCTGTACGGGGACGTATCCTTTTTCTTCGCTGACTATGATTTTGCCGGCTTTGCCCCCAATCTGCGCATTCGTACAGGCCGTAGATCCTCAAACGTGAACCGGTTTGAGATCGATGAGACCACCATCACTCTGGGCATCCAATCAAAGTTCTGAGAGGCTCTGGCCCCTTTTGGGCCGTATGCTAGGTTAGGCGCGACACCAACCCCTGACGGAGACCCCGCACATGGCACTGACCTATCTGCATACAATGGTTCGGGTGAAGGACCTGGACGCCTCGATGGCATTCTACAAGCTGCTGGGCCTTGAGGAGACGCGGCGCCATGACAGCGAAGGCGGTCGGTTTTCGCTGATCTTCATGGCTCCGCCCGATCAGCCGGAATGCCCTGTCGAGTTGACCTACAATTGGGATGGCGATGAAGGGTTGCCCGATGACAGCCGCCATTTCGGGCACCTCGCCTATCGCGTCGATAACATCTACGAGACTTGCCAACACCTGATGGACAATGGTGTGACCATAAACCGTCCGCCGCGTGATGGGCACATGGCCTTTGTCCGGTCGCCGGACAACGTGTCGGTCGAGCTGTTGCAAGCAGGCGATCCCCTGCCCCCGGCCGAGCCATGGGCCAGCATGGAAAACACAGGCCATTGGTAAGACTTGCGGCCATTTTGGCCGCCTGCGTCGCCGCATCCCCTGCGGCGGCGTGTCGGCTGGCTTTGCTCTTGGCCCTTGATGTTTCGTCATCCGTCGACGCGACCGAGGACCAGCTGCAACGGGGTGGCCTTGTGGCCGCCCTGACGGCTCCCGAGGTCCGCGCGGCTTTCTTTGCCATTGATGCGCCGGTGGCGCTGGCCGTGTATGAATGGTCGGGACGTTACAATCAGGAGGTCGTGCTGGACTGGACCCTGATTGACAGTCCTGCGGCCCTGCTGGGCGCGGCGGAGACCGTCGCGGCAAGCAAGCGCTCTCACAACGAATTCCCCACTGCCATGGGCTATGCTCTTGGCTTCGGGGCCGAGATGCTGGAGCGGGCTCCATCATGCCTTTACCGCACGATTGATATGGCGGGCGATGGGCAAAACAACGAAGGGTTTGGGCCCCAACTCGCCTATCGCGAGTTTGCCTTTGACGACGTGACGGTGAATGGTTTGGTTGTGAATGCAGCCGAGTTTACATCAGAGACCATGTTGATCGAGTTTTACCAGCGTGAAGTGTTACGTGGCCCCGGTGCCTTTCTGGAGGTCGCGCAGGGGTTCGAGGATTACGAGCGCGCCATGCGCCGGAAGCTTGAGCGCGAGCTGACGCCACCCGTGATCGGCGCGCTTGATCTGCAGCGCAGCGACGGATGATCCGCGCGGCACTTATCTGTGCCGCGGTCATCGCGGCGACCGATGCCCGGGCCGAGACGGCCTGTCGACAGGCTCTGGCGTTGGGCCTGGACGTATCGGGATCGGTCGATGCCCGGGAGTATCGCTTGCAGATGGATGGGTTGGCCGCAGCCTTGGACAGCGGCAGGGTGCGCCAGGCCCTTTTGCAAACGCCATCCGCACCCGTAAATCTGCTGGTCTATGAGTGGAGCGGGCCGGAAGACCCGGAGGTGATCCTGCCGTGGACAGCGATCGACAATACGGCGGTTCTGAACGGTGTGATTGGTCAGTTGCGGGCGACCGAGCGGCGCCAGGCCAGCCCCGGGACGGCTCTTGGCCTGGCCATGCGCGAAGGGGCTGCACATCTGGCGCAACGTTCGGACTGTTGGAAGCGGACGTTGGACTTGTCGGGGGATGGTAAGTCGAACCTTGGTATTCGGCCCGTGGATGTGAAGCCCGAATTGGAAGATACCGGGATCACCATCAATGCCCTGGTGATCGGGGCAGACGCACCCGACTTGGGCGATGTGCAGCAAGGAGAGATCTCAGCGCTCTCCGCTTACTTTCAGAACAACGTGATTGTCGGATCAGACAGCTTCGTTGAAACCGCATTGGGTTTCGAAGACTACGCCGCCGCCATGGCCCGCAAGTTGGAACGGGAGCTCGAAACCCTGATCCTTGGGGACGCATTACTATCGTCAGCGCCCGGTATTCCGGGCGGCGGCGATCAGTAAATGTAACGGATCTGATCCGTCCAATACCGTTCCATGCGCTTGAGCGATGCGGTGATGTCGATGATCCCTTCCGGGCCGAGTACGCCCTTGGATTGCAGCCCATCTGCATGGCGCAGGAACAACTCGTTCACTACGTCGCGAATCTTGCGCCCCTTTTCCGTCAGGCGCACGCGGACGGAGCGGCGGTCAATCTCGCATCGCTGGTGGTGCATGTAGCCCATTTCCACCAGTTTCTTCAGGTTATAGCTGACATTCGAGCCTTGGTAATAGCCACGGCTTTTCAATTCGCCTGCTGTCACCTCATTGTCACCGATATTGAACAGCAACAGTGCCTGGACCGCATTGATTTCAAGCACGCCGACCCGTTCGAATTCATCCTTGATCACATCGAGCAGCAAACGGTGCAGCCGTTCCACAAGCGACAGCGCCTCTAGGTAACCGACCATGAAACCTGCGTTGGAGGCCGTTTTGTCGGCCATGCCTGGGACCTGCCCGATAGGGTCCTGAATGCTCATCCGTTTTCTCCGACATCATCTGCTCTGGCCAGAAGATGCGGTTGATTCGGAAATATTCAGTTAAATGCGCCAGAGCCCTTATTTTTCGGGCTGAAACGTGCGCGACACCGCACCAACCAGGTCAGCAAGATGCGCTGGCGGCGCTTCCTGGCCTGTCACCCACCGGTACAGATCCTGATCATTCTCATTGAGCATGGCATCATACACATCGAGTTCGCCATCGGTCATGTCCGCCAGATGCCGCCCGGCATAGGTCGACAGGATCAGGTCCATTTCCTTGATCCCGCGGCGCATGGAGCGCATGTGCAGCCGCTTCAGGCGGTGTTCGCGTGGTTCGTCAGACATCACTTGCCGTCTGCATTGCGATGCGCAGCTTTTTCTCAAGCCGCCCCAGTTGTTCGGCACGTGCCAGCATGTCTGACCGCATGTCGCGCACTTCGGTCAGCAGGTCGCGCATATCAGCGGTCAACGGCTCTTCGGCCACGGGCGCGTCGAGCCCCTCGCCTTCGCCGTTGATCAGCCACATCATCGAAACGTTCAGCAGCCCGGCCATCATCGACAGACGGTTGGCGCGTGGTTCGCTCAGGTCGTCTTCCCACGCGCGCAGGGTTGCTAGCCGCACGCCAAGACGCTTTGCAAGCTGCTTCTGGGTCATGCCGGCCTGTTCGCGCGCACCGGCCACGCGGTCACCGAATGTCGACGCCTCAGCGCTGTACCAGTCCTGCAGATCGTCCATGGGATTACTCTCCTTCTCGGCGCTGGCGCTTGATCGCGCGAGATACGCCGCCTATGAGGGTTTCTATACCGTCCTAACGCCCCGAGGCCAACATGACATTCCTTTCCGCGACACTCGACCGCGTCAAACCGTCTCCGACTGTTGCCCTGACGGGCCAGGTGGCCGCGCTGAAGGCGCAGGGCAAGGACATCATCGGCCTAGGCGCGGGTGAGCCGGATTTCGACACGCCCCAGAACATCAAGGACGCGGCCGTGGTGGCCATCGCGCTTGGCAAGACCAAGTACACCCCGGTTGATGGCATCCCCGAACTGAAACAAGCTATTGTCGAAAAGTTCAAGCGGGACAACGGGTTGGACTACACCCCGGCGCAAGTCACAGTCGGAACCGGTGGCAAACAGATCCTGTACAACGCACTGATGGCAACACTGAACGAGGGCGACGAGGTTGTGATCCCCGCCCCCTACTGGGTGAGCTATCCGGACATGGTTCTGCTGGCAGGCGGCACGCCCGTCATTGCCGAAGCGTCGCTGCAAACCGGTTTCAAGCTGACCGCCGATCAGCTGGAATCCGCCATCACAGACAAGACAAAGTGGCTGATTTTCAACTCGCCTTCGAATCCGACGGGCGCGGGGTACACCCGTGAAGAGCTGAAAGAGATCACCGATGTGCTGATGCGCCACCCTCATGTCTGGGTGATGACGGACGATATGTACGAGCATCTTGTCTATGACGACTTTGAATTCACGACCCCTGCTCAGATCGAACCGCGCCTGTACGACCGCACATTGACAGTCAACGGGGTGAGCAAGGCCTATGCCATGACCGGCTGGCGCATCGGCTACGCGGCAGGCCCCGAGGACCTGATCAAGGCGATGCGCAAGGTGCAGTCGCAATCCACATCCA
>NZ_JBYNDP010000034.1:0-32436 GCF_059783535.1 Tateyamaria sp.
TGCACGAAGCGATTGGTCACGGGCTCGAAGGAGACTTCAATCGCAAAGGAAGTTCAGCCTTCGCTGGGCTTATGGGCGAAAGGATTGCCGCACCGGGCGTTACAGTTCTGGACGATGGTACAATTCCAGACCGGCGCGGGTCGATCACCGTGGATGACGAAGGTACGCCATCAGGCAAGAACACGTTGATCGAAGATGGCATCCTTGTTGGTTACATGCAGGATCGCCAAAACGCCCGACTGATGGGCGTGAAAGCCACCGGCAACGGTCGGCGGCAAAGCTACGCGCACGCTCCAATGCCGCGTATGACCAACACCTATATGCTGGGCGGCGACAGCAGGGCAGAAGACATCGTGGCTGATCTTAAGGATGGGATCTACGCAGTTGGTTTCGGCGGCGGACAGGTTGATATCACCAACGGCAAATTCGTCTTTTCGTGTACCGAAGCCTATCGCGTGGAAAACGGTAAGGTCGGCGCTCCGGTTAAAGGTGCAACTCTTATTGGCGACGGTGCCACTGCACTGAAACATATCCGGGCGATCGGAAACGACATGGCGCTGGATCCTGGTATGGGCAATTGCGGCAAGGCGGGTCAGTGGGTGCCTGTCGGCGTTGGCCAGCCGACTTTGATGATCGGTGGGCTGACCGTTGGCGGATCTGCTGCGTGAACAGACACTGATTCCAATTGTGTAAAATGAATGAAGTTTTGGCGCTTTTGAACGGTGCCCGGTTGTTGCGTGTGTTTTCGGCACGACAACACAAACTGTTTGCGCTCGGATATTTCACAACAAAATCAACGGCTAGCTGGGCGCATTGATATGAAGCGGCAAGTCTTCATGCGTTGTTAACCTTGCTGATTCTACAACATTCTCAGCAACGGACGGAGCCTCGGATGACTGAAAAGGATACCCATCCTTCTTCCACTCACCCCCCACTCCCACCCACCTCGGAAGATGACCAGTTTGCCCGTCTCCGTCTGTTGCGCTCACGCCGGGTCGGCATTTCAACGTATAAACGCCTGCTGATTGAACACGGCACTGCGCAAAACGCGCTGGCCGCGCTACCAGAGGTAGCGCGCGCCGCCGGCGTCGAGAGTTACCAGGTTTGTCCCGAAGGTGTCGTACACGCCGAACTGAAGGCCGCGCGCGCCGTTGGCGCACGGCTCGTGGCGTTTGGCAGTTCCAACTATCCTGCTCCGTTGATGGAGCTGAGCGATGCACCGCCATTCCTGTGGGTACTGGGCGAAACATCGCTGCTAAAGAAGCCGATTATTGCGCTTGTGGGCGCACGCAACGCGTCCTCTCTGGGCACACGCATGGCCCGATCATTGGCCCGCGACTTGGGCGCGGAGGGCTACGTCGTGGTGTCCGGGCTGGCGCGCGGCATCGACGCCTCTGCGCATCTCGCGGCGCTGACAACCGGCACGATTGCCGTGCAGGCCGGTGGTGTTGATACGATTTACCCTGCGGAAAACACGGCTCTGGCGGAAGATATTGCAGCCAAGGGCGCACGCATCAGCGAGCAGCCCATTGGCCTCCAGCCGATGGCGCGGCACTTTCCCGCTCGAAACCGCATCATCTCTGGTCTGGCCCAAGCCACCATTGTCGTTGAGGCGGCTGCCAAGTCCGGCAGCCTGATTACAGCGCGGGATGCGCTTGATCTGGGCCGTGATGTGCTCGCGGTGCCGGGCCACCCGATGGATGCGCGTGCGTCAGGGTGCAACATGCTAATCCGCGACGGGGCGACATTGGTGCGTGACGCATCCGATGTGCTTGAGGCGTTGGCGCCGATCGCCCCCGTTGCTGCACCAGAACTGCCATTGCAAGCACCGACAAGTGTTCCCAAAGACCGCCGCACACTTCAAGAAACGGCAGCATTGCACCAACAGATACTGTCACGTCTTGGCCCCTCACCCTTGGCCGAAGACCAGTTGATCCGCGACCTCGGTGCACCTACAGCAGCCGTCGCGCCAGTGCTTGTAGAACTTGAGCTTGATGGCGCCATTGATCGCGCACCAGGCGGTCTTCTGACCCGCGCCAGTTGATCGCACCCCATTGGGCCATGTTGACATTCGGGCCTTGCACCCCACATGTTGCGCCGCCATAGAGCAGCAGAATTATCCCGTTTGAGGTCACCCCGTTACATGCCTGTCGTCGTTGTTGAATCCCCTGCCAAAGCCAAGACGATCAATAAGTATCTAGGCGACGACTATACCGTTCTGGCCAGCTACGGACATGTGCGCGACCTGCCGCCCAAGGACGGATCCGTGGACCCCGACAACGAATTCGACATGTTGTGGGAAGTTGCCAGCGACAGCAAAAAACACGTCAAAGCCATCGCCGACGCCCTGAAAGATGACAACGCCCTGATCCTCGCCACCGACCCCGATCGCGAGGGCGAAGCAATCAGTTGGCACCTGCAAGAGGCGTTGACCAAGCGGAAGTCCATCAAGAAGGACACAGACGTCAAACGCGTTACGTTCAACGCCATTACCAAGGCCGCAGTCACCGAAGCCATGCAGAACGCGCGGCAGGTGGATATGCCACTGGTCGAAGCCTATCTGGCACGCCGCGCTCTGGACTATTTGGTGGGCTTTAACCTGTCACCGGTCCTCTGGCGCAAACTGCCTGGCGCCAAGTCCGCAGGGCGCGTCCAGTCCGTCTGCCTCCGCCTGATCACTGAGCGCGAGATGGAAATCGAAGCCTTCCGCGCCCGAGAGTACTGGTCCGTCAAAGCCGTGCTCGCGTCCCCGCGGGGACAGGAATACGAGGCGCGCCTCGTCAACCTGGCGGGCAAGAAGCTTGAGAAATACGATCTGGAGAATCAGACCCAAGCAGAAATGGCCCAACAGGCCATCACCAGCCGTGACCTGAAAATCCAGTCGGTCGAGGCGAAACCCGCCTCCCGCAACCCCTCAGCTCCGTTCATGACCTCGACACTCCAGCAAGAGGCCAGCCGCAAATTCGGCATGGGTGCACGTCAGTGCATGTCGTCAGCCCAAAGGCTCTATGAGGCGGGCTACATTACTTACATGCGGACGGATGGCATCGATATGGCGCCTGAGGCCGTTCAGAACGCCCGGGATGCAATCAAGGATCGTTATGGCGCCGAATACGTGCCGTCCCAACCGCGTATGTACAAGAACAAGGCCAAGAACGCGCAGGAAGCCCATGAGTGTATCCGGCCCACGGATATGGCACGCGATGCCGCGAGCCTGAAGATCACGGATGACGATCAGCGCAAGCTTTACGACCTGATCTGGAAACGCACCCTCGCCTGCCAGATGCAAGGCGCGCGGCTTGAACGTACAACGGTCGAGATCGGGAGCGACGATGGCCAAGTCGGTTTGCGCGCCACAGGGCAGGTTGTGCTGTTTGACGGGTTCCTGCGGGTTTACGAGGAAGGCCGCGATGACGTGGTGGTTGACGAGGACGACAAGCGCCTGCCACAGCTGAGCGAAGGTGAAGCTGCCGACAAGCGTTCGGTCACGCCCGAGCAGCACTTCACCCAGCCCCCGCCCCGCTATACCGAGGCAACGCTGGTCAAGCGTATGGAAGAGTTGGGGATCGGGCGCCCATCCACATATGCCAGCATCGTCACGACGATTCAGGACCGCGGCTATGTCCGAAAGGACCGCAACCGCCTGATCCCTGAAGACAAGGGGCGGTTGGTGATTGCCTTCCTCGAAAACTACTTCCGCAAATATGTCGGCTACAACTTCACGGCCGGGCTTGAGGAAGAGCTGGACGACGTCAGCGCCGGGGATCGCAACTACAAGGATGTCCTGGGCCGCTTCTGGCAGGATTTCTCTGCCGCGATTGCCGAGACGTCGGAACTGCGGATCACCGACGTGCTGGAAAAAATCAACGAGGTGCTGGAACCTCACCTCTTCCCGCCGCTCGAAGATGGCGGCGACCCCCGCCTGTGTCCAAATTGCGGACTTGGGCGTCTATCCATGCGTACGGCCCGGTCGGGTGGCGCCTTCATAGGCTGCTCCAACTACCCCGAATGCCGCTATACTCGCCCCTTCGGTCCGCCTGACCTCGAGGCAGAAGCGAGCGCGATCCCTCCCGAGGGGAAGTTGCTCGGCGAAGATCAGGGCGACGAAATTCGTGTGTTCAAGGGGCGCTTCGGGCCTTACGTCCAGCGTGGCGCGGTCACCGAAGAGAACAAGAAGCCACCGCGCCAGTCGATCCCCAAGGATTGGACGCCCGAGGAACTGGAGCTGGATCGCGCCGTCATGCTGCTGTCCCTGCCCCGCGAACTGGGTCCGCACCCAGAAGACGGAGTTATGGTCTGGGCCAATATCGGCCGCTACGGCCCGTATCTGAAACACGCGGAAAGCACGTCTGATCGCGGCGGCACTAATGCCAATCTCGAAAGCATTGATGAAGTTTGGTCCGTTGGTATGAACCGTGCTGTCCAGTTGCTGGCAGAAAAGGTTGCAAGCCGTGGCGGACGCGGTGCGGCTGCCAAGCCGCTGCATGAGTTGGGTGAACACCCGGATGAAGGCGGACCGGTCAACGTGATGAAGGGCAAGTACGGGCCCTACGTCAAATGGGGCAAAGTCAACGCCACAATCCCCAAGGGGACAGAGCCGGAATCCGTGACCATGGACATGGCCGTGCAGTTGATCGCGGAAAAGGCGCCCAAGAAGAAGGCCACACGCAAAAAGGCTGCGCCGAAAAAGAAAGCCGCCAAGAAAAGCGCCTGATCTCAGACGTCGATTTCCAATGCTTCGACACGGTCAGCGACCTTGCCGAGCAATCTGATCAATTCGTCCTGCTCTGTCACGGTAAGTGCAGACAAGAAGATTCCCATGTCTTTCAGGTCCTGATCGTGGATGGCGTCAGCGATCACCTGCCCCTCGGGTGTGAGGGTGAGCTGGTAGGCGCGCCTGTCGCCGGTGCATTGCCTGCGCTCAATCCAGCCGCGGTTGATCAAGCGCCCAATCACGCTGCTGGCCGTGGTCGCGGCGATGCCAAGTGATCCGGCAACAACGGATGCACGCACCCCCGGATCAGCGCGCACCATGCCCAGCGTGTGAAAATCCAACGGATTGAACTTGATGATGTGCTGATGTTCGGGCCCTGTCCGCTCGCTGATCAGCATAACGCGCATCACCGTTTTCACGTGGCGCAGAAGGTCATGTTCCTTGGTCATACACAAAAATTGCTCAGACCCCTTGAACCTGCAAGAGGGCTTCTTAACTAGTACGACAATCGCAGTAACAACTGCGAGAATCGCAGTAAAGGAACTGACCATGAAACGCTCGATCATTGCAACTGGTGTCGCACTTGCCCTGGTGTTTGGGGCCGTCACGTCTTCCGCAGCGATGACTTACACCTTCCCACCAGAAATTCCTGTCCGTGGTGATGTAGATGGTGCGGCCCAGGCAAACTGGGCATTTGAAAACTCTTAACCAGCGACAAGAAAACAGCGCGCCCGGCTCCCTCCGGACGCGCTTGATCAAACCCAAAAAAGAGTGTGCAATTCCAAGCTACTCCGGCGCAATTGTGAATTATTCCACATCACCGCCCCGGCGATGTGCCGACATAATGTAATATAACGCGCACGTTGCCCTCTTCGTTGACTTTGACAGTGCATACATTCACATACTGAACCCAGTGCGACTGCCCTGCCACGGGGCCTCTTGGGGAAAAACATGAAGAAGATTTACGGCTCAGCTTCCGAAGCGCTGGATGGGCTTTTGTTTGACGGCATGTTCATCGCGGCTGGAGGGTTTGGCCTGTGCGGCATCCCCGAACTGCTGTTGGACGCGATCAAGGATGCGGGCACCAAGGATTTGACCTTTGCGTCGAACAATGCCGGTGTGGATGATTTCGGCATTGGCATCCTGTTGCAGACACGCCAAGTCAAAAAAATGATCTCATCTTACGTGGGTGAGAACGCCGAATTCATGCGCCAATACCTGTCAGGTGAACTTGAGCTTGAGTTCAACCCCCAAGGCACACTGGCCGAGCGCATGCGCGCTGGCGGCTGTGGTATTCCCGGCTTCTATACGAAGACCGGTGTCGGAACCGTGATCGCCGAGGGCAAAGAGCACAAGGATTTCAGTGGCGAAACATATATCATGGAAGAAGGCATCTTTGCCGATCTGTCCATCGTCAAGGCCTGGAAAGCAGATGAAACGGGCAATCTTGTTTTCCGCAAGACAGCTCGCAACTTCAACCCGCCTGCCGCAATGTGTGGTAAGGTCTGCGTTGCAGAGGTCGAAGAGATTGTGCCGACGGGCAGCCTTGACCCCGACGCAATCCACCTACCTGGTATCTACGTCCACCGCCTGATCCAGGGTGACCATGAAAAGCGCATCGAACAACGGACAACGCGCGCTGCGTGAGGAGCCAGGCCATGCCTGACACCATCGAAGAACTACTGCAGGACGATAAATCTTTCGAAGGGTTTTCGCGTGCGCAGGTCGCCATGGTCGTGACCAACCCGCACATCGAAGACAATCCGATCGTCTACGTGAACCAGGCGTTCACCCGCTCTACCGGGTATGCGCGATCGGCATCCATTGGCCGCAATTGCCGGTTCCTTCAGGGTGAAGGAACGCTGAAGTCAGACGTGGACAAATTGCGCGCGGGCGTCGAGGCAGAGGAAAGCGTCTCGGTCGACATTCTGAACTATCGCGCAAATGGCGAGCCGTTCACCAACCGCCTGATTGTCGCCCCTGTCCACGATTCACGAGGCGAGACGCAATACTTCGTCGGCATCCAGAAAGAGCTGCGTCAAAGTGAGATGACAAGCAGCGCCGAGGCGATAAACGATCAGCTGATCGAGATTCAGAACCGCGTTGCATCTGATCTTTCAATGATCATCGGTATGATCCGCCAGCAATCCGGTACGACGTCTGTCCCGGAGGACTTTGCAGCGCTGAGCCGCCGGATCGAAACACTGCAGCTGCTTTATGAAGAAATGAAACTCAGCGATCAGCAGTCCAATCGTGACAGCATCCAGATGGGCAGCTACCTGTCCCGTCTGTCAGCGGCGATTGCGCATATCGAAGGGCGCTCAGGCATTCGGGTATCGCTGCAGATTGAGTCATTGGAAGTGCCGATCGAAACAGCGACACGTGTCGGTCTGGTCCTGTCCGAACTGCTCACAAATGCGTTCCAGCATGCCTTTGACCGTATTGACATGGGACTGGTCGAAGTGCGGATGAGCCGGCTCAGCGCCGGTGGGCTGCGCCTGATCGTGGCCGATGACGGTGTGGGCATCCCGGCGGAAATGGAGTGGCCCGACAGCAAGACTGTCGGCGGACGTATTGTATCTGGTCTGATTGAAGGGCTAGAAGGTACATTGCACCTGGGCCGTGGCGCCGCAGGAAGCTTTATTACCATTGACGTGCCAGCAGGCGCGGCACCCACCGACGAATAGTGAATAATAAGGACAATTGATGCCCTGGGATCGCAACCAAATGGCGGCGCGTGCCGCCCAGGAACTTGAAGACGGCTGGTATGTGAACCTCGGGATCGGGATCCCGACCCTGGTATCGAACTACATCCCCGACGGGATAGAGGTCACGCTTCAATCGGAAAACGGCATGCTGGGCATGGGCCCCTTCCCCATTGAGGGCGAAGAGGACGCGGATTTGATCAATGCAGGCAAGCAGACGATCACCGAGCTACCCCAGACCGCGTATTTCGACAGCGCGCAAAGCTTTGGCATGATCCGTGGCGGCAAGATCGCCATGGCGATCCTGGGCGCAATGGAAGTGGCCGAAAACGGCGACCTGGCCAACTGGATGATCCCCGGCAAGCTGGTCAAAGGCATGGGTGGGGCCATGGACCTTGTTGCGGGCGTCGGTCGTGTGGTGGTTGTGATGGATCACACCAACAAGCATGGCGACAGCAAAGTCCTCAAGGAATGCACGCTGCCGCTCACAGGTAAGGGCGTGGTTGATCGCATCATCACAAACCTTGGTGTACTGGATGTGGTTGATGGTGGTCTGAAGATCGTCGAGGTTGCCGACGGCGTCACCGAGGACGAACTGCGCGCCGCGACCGAAGCAACCCTTGTCTGACTTTGACATCCGCCGGGAAGAAGACGGGTCGAAAGGCCGGTACGTCCTGACCCGTGATGGCGCCGAGGCGGAACTGACCTACTCGATCCTGTCGCCGCAGACGAGGATTGCAGATCATACAGGTGTACCTGATGTCATGCGTGGCAGCGGTGCCGGGCAAGCGCTGGTGAAAAGGCTCGTAGAAGATGCGCGGGCAGAGGGATGGAAGATTGTACCTCTCTGTCCCTTCGTGAACGCCCAGCGGGCAATGCATCCAGATTGGGCTGACGCATTCAACGTCTGACCGCCCCCCTATATACACTATATAATAGGAGCGGCGGCTTACCTCTGATGCGGTGGCTCAATTCAGTGCCGCGAAAACACACCCGTCTGTGACAAGTTCCGGCGGTGTCACGCACAGGCCCTTGGCAACCTGAAACGTTGCCAGAACCTTGGGTACATAGTCCCGTGTCTCCGAAAACGGCGGAACACCTTTATGGGTCCGCACGGCGCCCTCGCCCGCATTGTATCCCGCAAGCACAAGGACCGGATCGCGTTCAAACGTGTCCATCAGCCAATCCAGGTATTTCACACCACCCGCAATGTTCTCAGCGGGGGAAAAGCTGTCCGTCACCCCGAAGCGCGCGGCAGTGTCCGGCATCAACTGCATCAACCCCTGCGCCCCTGCTCCGCTTAATGCATCCGCTTTGCCCGCAGATTCCACCATCATTACAGCCAACACCAGCGCGGGTGAGACATCCGTACCGATGGTTGCCTTGAGGATGTCGATGCCTTGCGCTTGAGCCAAGGCTTGCATTTGCTGCAAACGCGGGACGGGAACTGGCTGTTTCGCTCGAGCCAGCGCTCTGAGCGCCTCATCCAACCGGCCTGGGCCCGCCTCGTCCATCTCGGGCGAGATATCTTGCCAGAACCAGTCAAAGCGCGTCGATGGGGCCTTGGGGGCCACCGCAGCGTCGGACGCTTGCGGCACACTTGCTTCCGTTGTCGGGGCTTCAGGTTCGATCTGCACGGTGATCCGTTTCGCCGTTCCCGGCTGCGGCGGTTTCACGCGCTTGGCAGAGAAGTCTTTAAAGGTGGGCGGATCATCCGCAAAGGCATTGCCACACATCAATGATAGCACTGCCACAAGCACTACAGACATACGAACCATGAAACTGCTCTCACTTTGGCGCCCGCTCTACGGCTGGGTTTTTAAAACTATCGCAAAAAACCGGGTTTCAGGCCAGTCTGGACCGAGAAAAAATGGCAAAGCTGCCACATTTGCCATGCTGATTAACGAAAATTACACCAATTGACATTCACCCCCCAAAAATAATCAAGTAAAAACATATGCTTAAAAAAATGTCTCGAAAAACTCTGGCTGAGACGTGAAATCCTCAATTTGCCGTCAAATTCGTGCCCCAATCCCCCGACTATATAGCGGCATACCAAGTCGGACACGGGCCAATGAGAGAGAGCGGCTCACAAAGGACGGCGAGGTTATTGTAAATCTACTGATCCTTTGGAGGGACACTATCATGATCAAGTTTATCAAAAACTTCCGCAAAGACGAAAACGGTGCCGTGACTGTTGACTGGGTTGTTCTGACCGCAGCCGTTGTCGGCCTGGCGATCGCAGCCTACACCTCGATCCAGTCCGGTGCAGAAGACCTGACATCCGCCACCGAGACGTTCCTGGGTGAGCAAACTGTTGGTTCGATCGGCGCACCTGCTGGCGAATAATAGTCCGGACGTAATCGTCTGAACAAAGGGGCCGTGACCGCAACCGGACGCGGCCCCTATTTTAATTGAAGTCATTCGAGCATGTGTAGAGGTTGATGATGATCCAGTTCCTGAAAAACTTCGGACGCAGTGAACGCGGTGCAGTGACAGTCGACTGGGTTGTGCTGTGCGCAGCAGTCGTCGGCTTGGCAATTCTCATCGTCACGACCATGCAATCCGGCGCATTAACGCTGGCCGACAATGTCGGAACATTCTTTGACACCCACTTCTTCACTGGGGAATGATCCAGCGCAAAGAGATTTTTGTTCAAAGGCCCGGCCGCCACATGCGCGCCGGGCCTTTGCTTTTTTAGACAAATACCGCCCTGAATGCCTCGCGCCTTCCTCACCCCTTCCCAGAAATCGCCACATTCGTCCGTTAACAAAGTCGCAAGAGGTTCCGCCCCGTTCCGGAGCAGGAGCCCAAGCAATGAGGTAATGAAATGCGACTGGTATTCGGATTGGTCTTGCTTGCAGGCATCGCGCTCGCGGGCGGGGCTGTTTACATGGCCAAAAACTATATCGGGAAGTATCAGGTGGCCTTGGCCGCCGAACGCGCCCAACGCGAGAAAATCGTACCGACGATTCCGGTTTATGTCGCGGAGCGTCAACTAAAGTACGGTGAAGAACTGACTGCCGAAGACGTGCGCGCCGTGGATTGGCCCGAAACATCCGTGCCCGAAGGTGCGTTTACCGCAGACAACCCTCTCTTTCCCGAGGGCGTGACCGAAAACCGCGTTGTTATCCGCACCATGGAAAAACACGAGGCCGTGCTTGCCGTCAAAGTGACCGAACCAGGTGAAGAAGCCGGCCTGACATCTCGTCTTGAGCGCGGCATGCGCGCTTTTGCCATCCGCGTCGACGTTGCAACCGGTGTTTCCGGCTTCCTGCGCCCGGGTGACCGGGTAGATGTTTATTGGACAGGTCGCGTTGACCGAACCCTGGACCAAAGCCGAGGCGACGTCACCAAGCTGATCCAGCCCGCCATCAAGTTGATTGCCATCGACCAGAATGCTGCCGGAGACCTTGATGGAACGGTCATCGCACAGACCGTGACAGTCGCCGTTGCCCCGGCACAAGTGGCCAAACTGGCTCAGGCACAGTCCACCGGACGCCTTTCACTGTCCCTCGTCGGAGCCGAGGACGACACCGTCGCAGGTGCCATCGAAGTGGATCAACGCGCTCTTCTTGGCATCGAAAGCAAGGCGGTGAAGGTGGAAGTGGAAGAAGAAAAGACCTGTTCGATCCGGACGCGCCGCGGCGCGGAGGTTGTACAAATTCCGATCCCCTGCACCAACTGATTGCCCCCATTTCAATCACTTACGCCGGCGTCACCTCTTGTGGCGCCGGTTTTGACTTTACCTTCTGTTGCCAGTTGTCCACATAAAAGAATCACCTGAACCCATTGATTCTTGCAAAAAAATCTAAACTGCCGCATGGTATCAGCCATCACGGGCATCAAGACCCGGCATCGAGGCGTGATCAAAAAGGCAGGTCACATGAAAATTGACGGATTCTTCAAGGCGGCCCTCCTGGGGCTGTGTTTTGCTGCAGGCCCCATTGCAGAAGTGGCGCAAGCAGAAAACTTGCGGGTGGTACGCAAGTCCACAGATTCGACCCTGAGCGTGCCGATGAATCGCGCGGTCGTGGTTGAAAGCGACACCGCGTTCGCCGAACTGAGTATCGCCAACCCGGCGATCGCAGATATCTCATCACTTAGCGACAAGACGATCTATGTCTTGGGCAAGTCACCGGGTCTAACCACACTGACCCTGCTGGATGCAAACGGTCGACTGATCACGAACGTGAACGTGCGTGTTTCCGCAGACATCTCCGAATTCAAAGAACGGCTACGCCAAATCTTGCCAGGTGAGAAGATTGAAGTGCGGACCGCCAATGACGGTATTGTCTTATCGGGCATCGTATCTTCCAGTGCACGTCTGCAACGGGCTCTGGATCTGGCGGAACGCTATGCCGAAGGACGCGTCAGCAACTTGATGAGTGTTGGCGGCATTCAACAGGTGATGTTGAAGGTGCGCTTTGCCGAAATGAACCGCAATGTGTCTAAGTCGCTCAGCTCATCCCTGTCCTTGAACGGTTCCCTCTTCTCAGGGGATATTGATGTTAACGGCGGCAGTGGCACGACAGTGACGTCGGGCGGGATCGCAGGCGCTTTGGGTGGCAATGTGCCAGCCAGCAACGAAAACAACGGCGCCATCCTGTTTGGCTTCAACGCAGGCAGCACGCGCGTCGGTCTTTTGCTGGAAGCCCTTGAAACCAAAGGGGTTGTTCGCACACTGGCCGAGCCAAACCTAGTCGCACTGTCTGGCCAGGAAGCACGTTTCCTGGCGGGTGGTGAATACCCCGTCCCGATTGCGCAAGAAGATGGAGTTATCACCGTTGAGTTCAAACCATTCGGCATCCAGCTCAACTTCATTCCACGCGTTGTTGACAAGGACCTGATCAACCTGGAACTCGAAGCGGCCGTATCCGACATCGATACAACAAACGGGCTGACATTCGACGGCTTCACGATTGATGCGTTCAGCCGTCGCGAGACAGCGACAACGGTCGAGTTGCGCGATGGCGAAAGCTTTGCAATCGCGGGCTTGCTCGAGGACAACTTCATCGACAACAACAATCAACTGCCCTGGCTTGGCGATGTGCCGGTTCTGGGGGCATTGTTCCGCTCTGCATCCTACCAGCGCAGCCAGTCGGAACTGGTGATTATCATCACCGCACACCTTGTTTCTCCGGTTCGCGGCGATGCCTTGGCGTTGCCCACAGATCGGATCAAACCCCCAAGCGAGCGGGACTTGTTCCTCTTCGGTCGTACCGCCGCCGGCACACGAGCCCCTGAACAGGGCGGTGCAGGCGAGGTTGCCAAGCAGGACTTCTCCGGCTCTTATGGCTACGTGTTGGACTAAGGACAGGGTCATGAAACCGATCTTCACCGTCACATTGGCAAGCAGTTTGGCCCTTGGTGCCTGTACCGCATCCAACGACCCCGTATACACGCAGTTCTACAGAGAAGCTGGAGCGCTCGTCGATACGGGGCAGTTTGGAAACGCAACTGCAAACAACACGCTGATCCTGACAGGTGAGCGGCAGTACACCTTCGACCTGGCTCAGCGTTTTGCAACCGAAGTGGGCACAACCGTCAATTTCGCGTTCAATTCATCGCGGCTTGATGCAGGCGCGCGAGACGCCCTGCGCGAACAAGCTGTCTGGATCCGCCAGTTCCCTGAAATCCGGTTCCGTGTGTATGGACACACCGACGCTGTGGGGTCGGCGGCGTACAACAAACGCTTGGGCCTTGCTCGTGCAAACGCTGTTGTGAGCTTCCTGACCAGCCAGGGCATCAGCCGCTCTCGTCTCGAAGCGGTCGCCTCTTTCGGCGAAACGCAACCGCTTATCGTCACGCAGGGCCGCGAACGACGCAATCGCCGCACCGTGACCGAGGTCAGCGGCTTCGTGAAAACGCACCCAGCCGTGCTGGACGGCAAGTATGCCCAGATTGTCTATCGCGATTATGTCCAGTCGGCGGCATCGCCCAGCACACTGACTGGCACCACCGGCGCTGACTTCAGAACCGAACAGTAAAAACAGCTTCATTTTACCAAAGGGCCCGCAGACAATCCTGTCTGTGGGCCCTTTATCGTTCTGAGATACCCAACAATTGGAGTTTTTTGGCCCAAATCTCGCCTGAATTCGTTGCGACAACTGCCCCTGAGGACACGTATGCCCGGCAAAAGCACCGGGTGAGGGCCACAACATCCACCTGCCAAAACGGCAAAATCGGATGTCAGGCCCATTGAGCAAAGGACGAGTGGGCAATGAGCAGCGCAATGCCGCAACCAGAAACTGCACCAATCACGGCCTGTACCGTCAGCCGTGATGTTCAGAATTTCGACTTGTTGATCGAGGACATGGAACAGGCACTGGGCGAATCCTGGGGCGATCTCGGCTTTGCCGAAGCCCTGGCCTTTTTCAATCAACCTGATGCCGAAGCCATGGAATTTGTGGCCTTGGCATTGAATGAAGAAGACGAAGACAACCTTGTTCTTTTGGGCGAGATCATCACCCAAGCCAAAGCCCATGGCATCAAAGTGATCCTGATCGCCGAAGACGTCACACCTGCATCCTTGCACCAGTTGTTGCGCCAAGGGGCTGATGAGTTTGTCCCCTACCCGCTTCCCGAAGGCGAATTGCAACAAGCAATCGATCGCCTGCAATCCAGTGGGCAGCCACAACCTGCCACGGATGAGAAGACCGCAAACCTCAAATCCGGCGCGGACAAACAAGGTGCTATCTTTGTCTGTCACGGTGTGGCCGGCGGGACAGGCTCCACGACACTGGCCGTAAACCTGGCATGGGAATTGGCCCTGCTGTGTGAGGGTGATACACCCTCGGTCTGCTTGTTGGACCTTGACTTTCAGTTCGGCTCCGCCTCGACCTATCTCGATTTGCCGCGGCGTGAAGCTGTGTTTGAAATGCTGTCCGACACCGAAAGCATGGATGACGAAATCTTCGGCCAGTCGCTTTTGACCTTCGAAGAAAAACTGCAAGTGCTGACCGCCCCTTCGGACATGATCCCGCTGGATCTGGTCACACCCGAAGACGTGAATCGCGTGATCGAAATGGCACGCGCGCACTTCGACTATGTCGTTATCGACATGCCGTCGACGCTCGTCCAGTGGACAGAAAGCGTGCTGACCGCGTCGCATCTCTACTTCACGACGCTTGAGATGGATATGCGCTCAGCCCAGAACACACTGCGCTTCAAACGCGCGCTGCAAGCCGAAGATCTGCCGATCGAAAAACTGCGCTACGTACTGAACCGTGCGCCAAAGTTCACCGATCTGGGTGGTAAGGCACGGGTCAAGCGTCTGTCGGAAAGCTTGGATATCTCGGTCGAGGTGCAATTGCCAGACGGCGGTAAGCCAATCAGCCAGGGCGCCGATCATGGCGTGCCACTGGCAAGCTCCGCCACCAAGAACCCGCTGCGCCGCGAAATCGCCAAGCTGGCCGCATCCATTCACGAACTCAGCGAGGACCACGCCAAGGCGGCGTGATCCATCAATCCAAGGATCCCTCGATGTTTTCCAAGTACAAGAAAGCCGCCCCGAAAGCCCCCGCAGCCGAAGAAAAGGTTGCCGAGCTTCCCAAGGCCGACGCCCCCAAGAAGATCGCGCGCAAGGCCGCCCCGGCCAAGCCCGCGACCGTCACACCCATGGACAAGGAGCGCAAGCGCAAGGAACGCATGGGCGAGATCAAGCTCGAACTGCACCGCGCGCTTCTGGACAACCTGAACCTCGCGGCTCTCGAACACGCGACCGAACAAGACTTGCGCCAGGAAATCAGCGCCATCTCAACAGAGGTGTTGACCGAAAAGAACATCATCCTGAACCGTGAGGATCGCCAGACCCTCAACCAGGAACTGTTTGACGAAGTGACGGGGCTCGGTCCCCTTGAGACACTTTTGAAAGACGAAACCGTCAACGATATTCTGGTCAACGGCCCGCAACAGATCTTTGTTGAACGCTCGGGCAAGCTGGAACTGACCGACATCACGTTCAAGGACGAACGCCACCTCCTGCGCATCATCGACAAGATCGTGAGCGCCGTGGGCCGTCGCGTCGACGAATCCAACCCTTATGTGGACGCCCGTTTGCAGGACGGTTCGCGTTTCAACGCCATGGTGCCCCCCATTGCGGTGGACGGCAGCCTGGTTTCCATTCGTAAGTTCAAAAAGGACAAACTGGGCATCGACGACCTGGTGAATTTCGGCGCCTTTACCGAGGAAATGGCCGCCTATCTTCAGGCCGCCGTCGCCACGCGCCTGAACGTCATCGTGTCAGGCGGTACAGGCTCCGGTAAAACGACCACGCTTAACGCGCTGTCGTCCTTCATCGACAACGCCGAACGTATCCTTACGATCGAGGATACCGCGGAACTCCAACTGCAACAGACCCATGTGGGCCGCATGGAAAGCCGTCCGCCCAACGTGGAAGGCAAGGGCGAGGTTTCACCCCGCGACTGCTTGAAAAACGCCCTTCGTATGCGCCCTGACCGCATCATCGTGGGTGAGACGCGCGGCGAGGAGGTTATCGACATGCTGCAGGCCATGAACACCGGCCACGACGGATCGATGACCACAATCCACGCCAACTCCGCACGGGACGGGGTCAGCCGTCTGGAAAACATGATCGCGATGGCCGGGATCGAAATGCCGATCAAGGCGGTGCGGTCCCAGATCTCGTCGGCTGTGAACCTGATCGTGCAGGCGTCGCGTCTGCAGGACGGTTCGCGCCGCATGACCTCGATTACGGAAATCACCGGGATGGAGGGTGACGTGATCTCGATGCAGGAAGTGTTCCGCTTCCAGCGCGTCGGCCTCACCCCCGACAACAAGATCATCGGTCACTTCACCGCCACCGGCGTGCGGTCACACTATTCGGAACGCTTCCGTCTGTGGGGTTATGACCTACCCGCTTCCATCTACGAACCCGTTGCCGCCGAGTAAGGACCTGAAACGATGAGTGCAGAACCAATTATCTACGGCCTGATCTTTATCGGCGTTCTGGTACTGGTCGAAGGCCTGTACCTTGTCGCCTTTGGCAAGTCGATCAGCCTCAACAGCCGTGTGAACCGCCGTCTGGAAATGCTGAACAAGGCCGGTGGTCGCCGCGAGGAAGTGCTCGAACAACTCCGCAAGGAGATGCAGCAGCACATGGGCGCGCGGTCCATCCCGCTTTATTCGCTGCTGGCGGATAAAGCGCAAAAGGCCGCCATCGCATTCACGCCTAAGCAGCTGATCATGATCATGGGCGGGCTTTCGGCCGTGGCCTTTGTCGGGCTTAGCGTGGGCACTGAAACCGAAACCCCGGTCCGGATATTGATGTCCGTGGGTATTGGCATCGCCGCAGTCTATTTCTGGGTTTCGTCCAAGGCAAACAAACGGCTGAGTATGCTCGAAGAACAGCTGCCGGACGCCGTGGAACTCATGGTGCGCAGCCTGCGTGTCGGTCACCCGTTCAGCTCAGCCATTCAGATCGTGTCGAAAGAGGTGCAAGACCCCCTGGCTTCGGAATTTGGACTCATCTCGGACGAAGCCGCGTTCGGACGCGATGTGGGCGAAAGCCTCAAGGACATGGCCGAACGCCTTGATATGCAAGATTTGCGCTTCCTTTCGGTTGCTGTGACGATCCAGCAGCAATCCGGCGGTAACCTTGCAGAAATTCTCGCTGGTTTGGCCAAGGTGATCCGCGCCCGCTTCCGCCTTTTCCGCCGGGTCAAAGCGATCACGGCCGAGGCAAAGTGGTCGGGCAAGTTCCTGTCCGCCTTCCCCATCGTGGCGCTGATCGTCATCAACGTGAGCGACCCACACTATTACGACGATGTGCGCGACCACGCCTACTTCATTCCCGCCTGCTTTGCCGTAGGTATTTTTCTGGCCGCAAACCTGATGGTGATGCGCGTCCTGACCAACATCAAAGTTTAAGGAGCCTGCGATGGACGCCCTATTGCAACCCATAACCGATATGCTCGGCCCGCTTGGCTATATCGTGCTGGCAGGCGTACTCGGTGTGATGATGGTCGCGATCGTGATCATCATGATGCTGCGGCAACCCGAGGACCCGCTGACGAAGCTCAAGAAATCAAGCCAGCCTGCGACCGCCGGTGGCCCAAACAAAGAGCGTTTGCGCCAAGGCTCGCGCAACGAGCAACTTGAACGGTTTTCGAAATTCCTTGAGCCCGAGGATGTCGCAGAGCTGTCCAAACGCCAGCTGATGCTGCGCCAGGCGGGGTACCAATCCCGTGATGCGGTGCGCATGTTCCACGCGGCCCAGTTCCTTCTCGGTGTCTTTGGTCTCGCCTTGGGTGTTGTCTATACCAACTTCATTGTTGGTACCGACAACATGACGACACAAAAGATCATCATGTTCACAATCGGCCCCGGTGGCGCAGGTTACTACCTGCCTCAATACTGGGTGACACGTCGTGTCGAGATGCGGAAAGAGGAGATCACTCAGGGTTTCCCCGACTCTTTGGACATGCTTCTGGTCTGCGTCGAAGCCGGGCAATCCCTGGACCAGGCCATCACCCGCGTTGCCGGGGAACTGCGAGCCTCCTACCCCGCACTGGCTGACGAATTCATGATTGTCAGCTATGAAATGAAAGCCGGTAAGGACAAGGTGAGCGTGTTGAATGACATGGGCGAACGCTGCGGCGTACAGGACGTGGCCAGCTTTGTGACCGTGCTGATCCAATCGACCAGCTTCGGTACATCCATCGCAGAAGCGCTGCGCGTCTACGCGGGTGAGATGCGCGACAAGCGTGTTATGCGGGCCGAAGAGGCCGCCAACAAGCTGCCAACCAAGATGACGCTGGCCACCATGATGCTGACAGTGCCGCCTTTGCTTATGATCCTCGTGGGTCCATCTGCACACGGCATCACACAATTTGGCAACATGAGTTCACTCGGCAACTAGGCCAATGGTCTAACCCGTGCTACAACACTTGCACCGCGCGTTCTTTCCGGACGGGCGGTGCAGTCAATAATGAGACGTGGCAACGACCACCATGATCACAGGCATCCGGGCATTCTCTGCTCTTTCCCTCGCATTTGCCCTGACCGCTTGCGGAGAGCCGGGCATCGACGCCTCGCAGACTGGGCCGTTCGCCCCAGGCATCGACCGCCGCGCAGAGGGGGTAGACGGGGTTGAAGTGGGTCATCGCCTGATTGCTGCGGGCGAGTTTGAACTGGCCATCAAATCCTTCAATCGCGCAGCACTTGACCGGGGCGGGTTTGACGCAGAAATCCTGTCCGGTCTCGGCACCGCCAATCTCGGGCTCGGCAGATTGAACCAGGCGGAAAAGCTCTTGCGCCGCGCCACCACGGAATATGATCCGGTCCCGTCTGACCTCAACAACCTTGGTGTTGTACTCATGGAACAGGGCGAAACTGCCGAAGCCGTACAGATCTTTCGCCGTGCCTTCGCATTGGATGACGGAGAAAGCACACTAATTCGGGATAATTTGCGCTTGGCACTCGCAAAATCTGAAAATTCTGATACCGTAGCTCCTAATGAGAGCCAGTATAAACTGGTCCGTCGAGGCAGCAGCGACTTTTTGATCCGCACTGCATCATGATTTTACCGCCTTCGGGTGGGTTTGAGGCTGCGCTGTCACAGGCGCAAAAGGGATGCGACCGGGCAGCAAAAAGCACGGCGCGAACGAGCAGGAAAAAGGACGCAAACATGCGCCACTCTGTATTCATGGCCGTCGCTCTCTCGAGCGCTATGGCCCTTGCCGCTTGCGACCAGAAAAACGCCGAAGAAACCGTTGAACGGGCCTTTCAGGACGTGAATGTCGTCGATGAAAGCGATCTGAACGACGTCATGCTGACGGTCGCCGACCCGAACGAAGCGGTGGCTTACTTCAGCCGCACCAGCAAGGAAAATCCCGACCGGATTGATGCGCAGCGCGGTCTCGCGATCAGCCTTGTGCGGGCCAAGCGCTATACCGAAGCCAGTTCCGCCTACGCCAGACTGGTGAAACTTGACGGCGTCACGAATGACGACCGCGTGGATTTCGCGGACGCACTCCTGCGCTCAGGCGACTGGGCCCGCGCCGAGGAAGAGTTGGACAAGGTTCCCCCGACCGTCGAAACCTTCAAACGCTACCGGCTGGAGGCCCTTGTCGCCGACAGCAACAAGGAATGGAAAAAGGCCGACAGTTTCTATGAAACCGCCGTGGGCCTGACCACCCGCCCCTCCGGCGTGTTGAACAACTGGGGTTACTCCAAGCTGACGCGCGGCGATTTCGACGATGCCGAACGGTTGTTCACCGATGCCATTCGCCAGGATTCCAGCCTGTTCACAGCCAAGAACAACCTGATCCTCGCCCGTGGCGCCCAGGGCAACTACAGCCTGCCAGTGATCCCCATGGATCAGACTGAGCGTGCGCAACTGCTTCATACGTTGGGTCTGGCGGCGGTCAAACAGGGCGACCTCGAAACGGGCAAGGGCCTGTTGCGCGACGCCATCGAAACCCATCCGCAGCACTTCGAGGCGGCGGTACGGTCGCTGCGCGCACTCGAGAACAACGTCTCGAACGGGTAAGACATGATGGCGCTTTCGGCCACGGTGGCCCTTTGGTTCCTGCCGCTGCTGGTGCCGCTCTGCCTGTATGTCGCCTACACCGACTTGGCAGAAATGCGGATCACCAATCCGACAGTGCTTGCCATGGCTGCGATCTTCGCGGTCATGGGACCATTCCTGTATCCGATGGACGCCTACCTGTGGCAGCTCGCCCATCTGGCGATCGTTCTGGTGGTGGGCATGATCCTGAACGCCGCTGGCGCCATGGGGGCGGGTGACGCCAAGTTCCTCGCCGCAGCTGCACCATACGTGGCGCTTGGGGATATTCGTATGCTCATGGCGCTCTTTGCCACCGTCCTTCTGGCGGCCTATGCCGTCCACACTATCGCAAAACGCACACCCTTACGCACATTTGCCCCCAATTGGGCCAGTTGGAGCCAGGAAGGGCGCAAATTCCCCATGGGTTTTGCACTGGGCCCTACCCTTGCGATCTACCTCGGACTGGCCGCGCTGTACGGCTCTTGACCTGTTAAGGCCACATTTTGGCCGAAGTGCTGCGGTAGACCACACACAACAAAACGCAGCAAAACACAGGCCCGCCCCATGAACATGCAAGTCTCGGACGTGATTGCGCCCCCGGCTCCCAAACGGCTGGAAGAGATGAAATTGCCCGTTGTTATGATGCGGGACATCTTGCTGAAAACCATGTTCCGCAAGAATCTCGACATGGTGTCCGACCTCAGTCCGGCGCTGTGTTTGCCCATTCCGGTTGTCCAGGAACTCATCGACATGTGCCGTGATCAGCGGCTGATGGAGGCGACCGGCACGCTCAACGCCAACAACGGCAATGAAATGGGCTATCAGCTAACGGAAACCGGCAAGGCACGCGCCTTGGATGCGTTGGCGCAATCCGAGTATTTCGGCGCCATGCCGGTCCCGCTGGAAGTTTATCGTGAGCAGGTCAAACGTCAGTCCATCCGCAACATCATGGTCACGCGGCAACAGCTTACCGGTGCGATGGGCCACCTCGTCCTGCCCGATGACCTTTTGGATCAACTTGGGCCGGCGGTCAGCGCAGGTCGGTCGATCCTGATGTATGGCCCTCCGGGCAACGGTAAATCCTCGATCTCCAACGGTATCCGCGATGCCCTGGGGGACAACGTCTTTGTCCCGCGTGCCATCGAATATGCGGGTCAGGTCATAACGGTCTACGACCCGATCGTCCACGTGCAAGCCCCCGAAGACGCCCAGGACCCCACATCGTTGCGCCGCAAGACCCCCTATGACAAGCGCTACGTCAAATGCGAACGTCCCACGGTGATCACCGGGGGTGAGCTGTCGCTGGACATGCTGGACCTCGTCTACAACCCCACGGCACGGACCTACCAGGCGCCTCTGCAGCTGAAGTCCACCGGCGGCATCTTCATCGTGGACGACCTTGGTCGTCAGGCCGAACCACCGCAGGCGCTGGTCAACCGCTGGATCGTTCCGCTCGAAGAATCCAAGGACATCCTCGCCCTGCAGTCGGGTGAGAAATTCGAGGTCCCATTCGACACGCTGGTCGTCTTCTCGACCAACTTCCACCCCAACGAAATCTTCGACCAAGCGGCCCTGCGCCGGATCTTCTTCAAGATCAAGATCGACGGCCCCAATCAGGCAAATTTCCTGAAAATCTTTGCCATGGTGGCCAAGAAGAAAGGGATGACCCTGAGCGAAGAGGCACTCGTCTACCTGCTCAAGGTCAAGTATCCGACGATCGACAACATCTACGCCAACTACCAGCCGAACTTCCTGGTGGATCAGATGGTTGCCACCTGCAACTTCGAAGGCATCCCGTTGCAGATGACCCCTGAGCTGATCGACCGGGCATGGGCCAACATGTTCGTCAAGGACGAACATATCGTCAAATGATTGGGCTCGCGGGCTGCGGGCGCATGGGGCTGCCAATGTTGGCCGCCCTGCGCGACGGAGGCACGCGGGCCAAAGGCTTTGACGTTGTGGACAAGGGCCTGCCCCACACCACCACAAACATCATGGCCTTTGCCCCCGAAGTGGAAACCCTGTTTTCCGTTGTCCGGGACGAAGAGGAAACCAACGCTCTTCTGTTTGACACCCAAAACCTGATGGGCACCGCACCCAAGCTGCGGCGCATCTTCATTTGCTCTACGCTGTCACCGCGCTACGTTCTTGGTCTACGCGACAGGGTGCCGGACCACATCACCCTGATCGACGCGCCGATGTCCGGTGCGGTCATCGCCGCTGAAAACCGCACGCTCAGCTTCATGCTTGGCGGCACACAAGCCGACATCGACGATGCCAAGCTACTGCTGGCCCTCATGGGTCAACACTTCCACCACATGGGCGCATATGGTGCCGGAATGCAGGCCAAGGTTTTGAACAACCTGCTCGCGGCGTCTCACACTGCAATGACCCGCCTTGTGCTGGACTGGGCGGACGAGGCCGGGCTCGACACTCAGCACCTCCTGAACCTGATCGAAACATCATCGGGCCAAAACTGGCTCGCCTCCGGCTTTGACACGATCGAATTTGCCAAACACGGCTATGCGCCCGACAATTCCATCGGCATTCTGGTCAAGGACGTGGCAGCCGCCCTCGACGCCGCACCCGACGGCGCGGACACATCGCTTCCCAAACAGGTACAGGCCAGCGTCCGCGCTTTGAAACCGCGCGCCTGACCCACCGCATGTTGCGTTAACTCCAGAGGAACCGCACGATGGGGGTGCACAGGGGGTGTACGGATGCTGCACGGGGGGTGACACCCTGCCATCCGCGCTTAACCTCTCTGAATGCCGAGTAAATCTCCGCTCGAATCGCCACCCCCTTCCCTGTTTCAAAAAAATCTCCGCCGGAGGCTGCCGCACTTCCCACCTGCGCCACAACCGCTACATTGCGCCCCATGAGTGCCACCCTCCCACGCATCTTCACCGACTGGTTCTCCTCCAACGGGTGGAGCATCCATCCTCACCAGCAAGAGATGCTGGAACGTGCAAATGACCCCGCCCTCTTGCTGATCGCGCCCACCGGCGGCGGCAAGACGCTGGCCGGTTTCCTACCCACATTGGCCGATCTGGCAGAGAATGATCACGAAGGGTTACACACGCTCTACATTTCTCCACTCAAGGCGTTAGCCGCTGATATTAAACGAAATCTCCGCACGCCTGTAAGCGAAATGAACCTCGATATCCGGATCGAGGACCGCACCGGCGACACCTCTGCCACTCAGAAAAAACGGCAGCGCGCCGACCCACCGCATATCCTGCTGACCACGCCCGAAAGCCTCGCGCTGCTCACAAGTTACGAAGACGCGCCACGCATGTTCGCGGGCCTCAAACGGGTAATCGTTGACGAAATCCATGCGCTCGCGGAGTCAAAACGCGGCGACCAGATGTTCCTGGCGCTCAGCCGAATCCAGGCCCTGCGCCCCGATCTCAAACGCGTTGGTCTGTCCGCTACAGTCGAGGACCCACAGGCCATTGCTCACCTATTGGCGAAACACCCCGACCCGTGTGACATACTTCATGCAGACCCCGGTCCACCGCCTGACATCAAGATGTTGGTGACAGACGAGCCTCCCCCTTGGTCCGGCTCAGGCGGGAAATACGCCATCCCGGCAGTGCTGGAAGAGGTCAAGAAACACAAGACCACCCTCATCTTCCACAACACACGCGCCCAAGCCGAGCTCTATTTCCACAACATCTGGCTCGCCAACGAAGACCAGCTTCCCATCGGCATCCACCATGGTTCGCTTGATCGCCAGCAACGCGAGAAAGTTGAACAGGCGATGGTCGACGGACAGCTTAAGGCCATCGTCTGCACAGGTACGCTCGATCTGGGCATCGACTGGGGCGACGTCGATCTCATCATCCAGGTCGGCGCGCCCAAGAACGTCAAACGCCTGGTGCAACGGATCGGCCGTGCAAACCACCGCTACAACGCACCCTCCAAGGCATTGCTGGTACCTGCCAACCGCTTCGAAGTGGTGGAGTGTGTGGCCGCGCTGGACGCCGTAAAAGCTGGCGCATTGGACGGCGATCCTCGCGGTCCCGGCCCCCGCGACGTTCTCTGCCAGCACATACTGATCCGCGCCTGCGCAGGTCCCTTTGATGCAACGAACCTCTACGAAGAGGTCAAAAGAACCGGCGCCTACAGCATTCTAAGTCAAGAAGAATTCGACGCTTGCCTCGATTTCTGTGCCACAGGCGGCTACGCCCTGCGCGCCTATGACCAATGGAAGCGGCTGCAACAGCGCCCTGATGGTCAATGGCAACTCCGCGATCCCCGCAGCGCCCAACGCATCCGTATGAACATCGGCACCATTCAGGACACTGATACACTCAAAGTCCGCTTCAAGGGCCGTGGCGGCAAACCTTTGGGAGAGATCGAGGAAGGCTTTGCCGCCTCACTCACACCAGGCGACACGTTCCTGATCGGCGGGCAAATCGTCCGCTACGATTCCTTGCGCGAAATGACGGTGCAGGTGACCCGCGACGCCGCCAAGAAGCCCAAGATTGCCACCTTCCTCGGCACCAAATTTGCCACTTCTACCCAGCTCAGCCACCGCATCATCGAGATGTTCCAGCAGGACACATGGCCTGCCCTGCCGCCACACACATCCGAATGGCTGACGCTGCAACGCCAAGTCAGCCGCCTGCCCGAACCGGGGCGCCTGCTCATCGAAAGCTTCCCGCATGACAACCGGATCCACACCGCCGTCTATGGCTTTGCAGGCCGTAACGCCATGCAAACACTTGGACTTCTCCTGACAAAACGGATGGAAGAAACCGGCCTGAACCCCCTCGGGTTCCTCGCGACCGACTATGCCACGCTGATCTGGGGCCTGAACAAAATCACCGACCCGGCCCCACTTTTCGACATTGACGCCCTGCGGGACGGTCTCGACCGCTGGCTTGCGGGCAACGCTGTTATGAAGCGCACCTTCCGCGCTTCAGCCACAATCGCCGGATTGATCGAACGCAACCTGCCCTCCAATCGCAAGACGGGGCGGCAAGCCACCTTCAGCTCCGACATCCTTTACGACACGCTGACAAAATATGACCCGGACCACCTCATGCTGCAGATCACACGCGAGGAGGCGATGCGCGGCCTTGTTGACTTTGGCCGGATCGAAGAAATGTGCGCGCGCATCGGCACTCGCATCGACCTGACCGAGCACGACCGCATCACGCCGCTCGCCGCACCCTTGATGCTGGAAGTAGGTCGTGTGCCCATCAAAGGACTGGCGGAGGAAAAGCTGCTCGCCGAAGAAGCTGAACGGCTGATGACCACGGCGGGCCTGCCACCCGAACAAAAGAAAAGGGAATGGCGCGTCCCGTTCTAGTCTCCCGCTTCTTCTTACCGGAAACACCACGGGGTTTGGGTCAGCGCCCCAACCGTAAGGCGCATCTTGATGCGCCCCGCCCCCATCGCTATGAACAAAATATGAACACGTGCGATCTCACTCTCGCCGGCGCAGCGCTCAAGGCGCTTGGCTCCGGCGCACTCTACTGGCCCGATCAAAACTTGCTCTGCATCTCGGATTTGCATCTGGGCAAGGCAGAACGCATCGCCAGACGCAGTGGTATGCAACTGCCTCCCTACGAGACGCGCGATACCCTCACCCGCCTCGCTTCAGATCTGGAAACCACAGGCGCACGCACTGTTGTTTGCCTTGGTGACAGCTTCGATGACCTCACCGCAGCAGGCACGCTGCCAGAAGATGAACGGCTCTGGATCACCAAACTGCAGGCAGGCCGCCGGTGGGTCTGGATCGAAGGCAACCACGACCCCGGCCCAATAGAATTTGGAGGCACGCACCTGGCTGAACTGCCCATCGGGGCTCTCACCTTCCGCCATATCGCCAAACCGGGCGCCAGTGGCGAGGTGTCCGGCCACTACCACCCGAAGGCAACATTGCAGACACGGGCACGCGCCATCTCTCGCCCCGCTTTCCTGATCGACAGCGACAAGCTGATCCTACCCGCCTACGGCACGTATACCGGTGGCCTGCGCAGCCACAGCCAGACACTGAGCAAGCTGATGCGCCCCGATGCAAGCGCCGTGCTCACCGGCCCGCGGCCGGTACAAGTGCCCATGCCCCGTGGGGCTGCATGAGGGATCGGATCAAAGCCAGTTTTGCCCTGCAAAGCATGATGCAGACCTTTGGCGCTACTCTGGACGCCATTGAACCGGACCTCGTCACCATCTCGGCCCCAATCCTACCCGGCAGCCGCCAGCAACAGGGCTTTGCGCACGCAGCCCTCACCTTCGGCCTCGGGGACAGTGCAGCGGGCTATGCCGCGCTCACCACGCTCCCTGAAAACCAAGAAGTTGTCACGGCAGAGATCAAGATAAACCTCATCGCGCCGGCAACGGGCGAACGGCTCATGGCAAAAGGCCGGGTGGTTAAACCCGGCCGTCGCTTGATCGTTGTCACGTCAGAGGTGTTCTCCGTGACCAACGGCACCGAAACACTGGTCGCCATCCTGCAGGGCACGATGGTGCCAGTGAACACGTAAGGCGGAGGTGTCCTCCGCCCCGCCTGTCAGGCAGTCAGCCCTTCGGGTTCTGCCAAACCATTCGCACGACAGCACGCCGTCACGGTGTTGGCCAACAAGCACGCGATCGTCATCGGCCCCACGCCGCCCGGGACGGGCGTGATGGCGCCCGCCACTTCGGCGCAGCTGTCATAGTGGCAATCCCCCACCAGCCGCGTCTTACCTTCACCCTTCTCAGGCGCATCAATCCGGTTTATGCCAACGTCAATGACCGTAGCACCGGGCTTGATCCACTCACCGGTCACCATCTCCGGCCGCCCAACAGCCGCCACGACAACGTCCGCACCTCGCACGACATCCTGAATATCCTTCGTCCGCGAATGCGCAATCGTCACGGTACAGCTATCACCCAGCAGCAACTGCGCCATCGGCTTACCGACAATATTCGACCGACCAATGACCACGGCATTCAAACCCGACAGAGAGCCATGATGATCGCGCAACATCATCAGACAGCCAAGTGGCGTGCACGGCACCATCGACTTCTGCCCGGTCCCCAGAAGACCCACATTCGAGATATGGAACCCATCCACATCTTTCGCCGGATCTATGGAGTTGATCACCAGGTCCTCATTCAGATGCCCCGGCAGCGGCAGTTGCACCAGGATCCCGTGGATTTCGGGATCGTTGTTCAGCGACTCGATCAAAGCCAACAGATCGGCTTCGGACGTATCCGCATCCAGCTTATGCTCAACGCTCTTCATGCCGACCTCGACGGTCATCTTGCCCTTGGACCGGACATAGACCTGGCTCGCCGGATCTTCACCCACCAACACAACCGCAAGGCCAGGGGTGATCCCATGCGCTTCTTTCAGGCGGGCCACATGGTCGGCCACCTGGCCCCGCACTTTGGCCGCAAAGGCCTTGCCATCAATTACAGTCGCGGTCATGTCGGTTGGGTCTCCTTGATTATCGGATGAAATTCACCTGATGCGCCCAGCTCTCGCCATCGCTGATCACCAGCGTGTCGAATTCCATCAGTTGCAACAGGTCAAAGAAGGTCGCTACGAATTGCAGCTCTTGCGCGCGAAAGAAGTCATTGTTGCGCATGTTGGATGTCATTTGCGCCAGCACGGCACGGGCGCGGAACAGCGTGGAAAACACGTCGTCATCCAGCGCGATGACGTTTAGGTGTTTGGCATCCTCGCCTTTGGCAAAGAAGACAAAGCGCGGGCTTTCGGGAGCGGCCAGTTGGGCCACTGTCAGGTTCGTCACGAATTCGACCCGCACGCCCTTGCTGGAATCGGGCGCCTCGCGGATCACGCGGGTGAAATCCTCGGTCGAGGTCACCTCGGGATAGTAGTAGCCCTCGTACCGCTCCTGCGCCTGGGCCGTCGCGGCGGCAAAGACAAGGGTGGCAATCAGTGCAAGCGATCTGGTCATAGGTCGTCCTCCAATTGATGGAGAGCACGCTGACCGCCGGGGCGGTGTCGGGTCAATGAGATTTCAGCCCCGTCATCGCTTTGTGACGGGGCCGAGAGGTCGTTTGCGATCAGAACAGGCCTTCGATCTGGCCATCATCGTTCAGCATGATGCTTTCGGCAGACGGCACACGGGGCAGTCCCGGCATCGTCATGATCTCGCCGCAGACAGCGACAATAAAGCCAGCACCGGCGCTCAGACGCACTTCGCGCACCGGCACCGAGTGGCCCGTGGGCGCACCGCGCAGATTTGGGTCGGTCGAGAACGAGTATTGCGTTTTGGCCATGCACACCGGCAGATGCCCGTATCCCTGCTCTTCCCACAGCTTCAGCTGATCGCGGATTTTCTGGTCCATGAGCGCCTCATCCGCGCGATAGATGCGCTTGGCGATGGTCTGGATTTTCTCGGCCAGCGGCATATCGTCTGGGTAGATGGGCGCAAAGTTCGCAGTGTCCGCATCAGCCAGTTCCGCCACTTTGGTCGCCAGATCAGCAGAGCCTTCAGAGCCCAGTTCCCAGTGACGCGACAGGATGGCTTCGGCCCCCTGCTCTGCCACGAAGTCCTTGACCGCTTGGATTTCCGCATCGGTGTCGGTGACAAAATGATTAATTGCCACCACGACCGGCACGCCAAAGGATTTTAGGTTCTCGATGTGGCGACCCAGGTTCGGGCAACCCGCCTTGACAGCATCCACATTCTCTGCGCCCAGATCGGCCTTGGCCACGCCACCGTTCATCTTCATGGCGCGGACGGTCGCGACACAGACAACGACCGAGGGCGCGAGGCCCGCTTTGCGGCACTTGATGTTCATGAACTTCTCGGCACCAAGGTCAGCGCCGAAGCCTGCTTCGGTCACCACATAGTCTGCCAGTTTCAGGGCTGTGGTGGTCGCGATGACGGAATTACAGCCGTGCGCGATGTTCGCGAACGGACCACCGTGCACGAAGGCCGGGTTGTTTTCCAGCGTCTGCACGATGTTTGGCTGCATTGCGTCCTTGAGCAGAACGGTCATCGCACCATCCGCCTTGATGTCGCGCGCAAAGACAGGGCTGCGGTCGCGGCGGTAGGCCACGATCATGTCACCCAGACGCTTCTGCAGGTCCTTGAGGTCTTTGGCGAGGCACAGGATCGCCATGACTTCAGACGCCACGGTGATGTCAAAGCCCGCCTCACGCGGGAAGCCGTTGGCGACGCCGCCCAGTGAGGCTGTGATCTGACGCAAGGCGCGGTCGTTCATGTCAACTACGCGACGCCATACGACGCGGCGGGTGTCGATCTCCAGCTCGTTGCCCCAGTAGATGTGGTTGTCGATCATCGCCGACAGCAGCGAGTGGGCCGAGGTGATCGCGTGGAAGTCACCTGTAAAATGCAGGTTCATCTCTTCCATTGGCACAACCTGGGCATAGCCGCCACCAGCAGCCCCGCCCTTCATCCCAAAGTTCGGGCCAAGCGACGCCTCGCGGATGCAAACGCACGCGTTCTTGCCGATGCGGTTCAGACCATCACCCAGACCCACGGTGGTTGTTGTCTTGCCTTCACCGGCAGGCGTGGGGTTGATGGCTGTCACAAGGATCAGTTTGCCATTCTCGCGATCCTGCACCGAGTTGATGAAGGACTGGGACACCTTGGCTTTGTCATGGCCATACGGCAGCAGATCGGCACTTTCGATGCCCAGCTTGGCCCCGATCTCCTGGATCGGTTTCTTTTGCGCCTCGCGCGCGATTTCGATGTCGGATTTATAGGCCATGGTCGCTCCCCGCAGTCCTGAATGGGCATGTCTTTCGTGGCCTGCATACAGGCGCATGCCTAGGGGTTATGCGTGCGATTCCGACATTTTGGGACGTTGCAGCGGCCCATTCGCAGTCGCCGGTTTCATTTCGGAAACGGTGGGCATGAACGCGAAACCTGGTGCGGGGCGGAGGACACCTCCGCCTTACGACCGGGATTTGTCACTGTAAGGCGCAGTTCACTGCGCCTGCACGGCAGAGGACACCTCTACCTTACTGGGGCTAAAACCTGTAAGGCGCAGGTGTCCTGCGCCCCTCTTGTTCAGCCTGCGCGCGCCGCCTCCAGATGTGGCCAAACCGGCTGATCAGGCACGTGAAGGGTCAGCACATCACCCACGGCCAACCGCCCACCATGTTCGACCCAGGCCGTCACACCGCGCCGCCCCTTGGCCGCAGGCTTATAAAGCTTGCCCAGCCCCTGCGCCTCTTCCTCGATCTCCTTGCCCGGATAGATGCAGGGACGATTTTCAATATCGATGGTAAGACCAACACCGCTTTCCGACATCAGGCGAGAGGCCGGCGGCACATGGGTAAAGTTCGGAATCCCCTCAATCACCAGGGACGCACCGACCCATGCGGGATCTATGCGTTCCAACCCCATCTCGGTCGCTGTCGCAGCCAGTTCCTCGGCACTCAGGATCGACAATTGGCGCGTGTTCCGTATCTCTGTTCCGGGCGTGTATTGCGACCGCACGCGCACGCAAGACGGACGCGTCGGTCCACCGTGATCCTCACCCGGAAAGCCATCCAACGTGACTTCAACGGATTGGGCAGGCACAGCGCGCAGGCTGGCGTCCCGGCTTGGAACGTGACCCAACCACGTTATCTTTGCCGTAAAGGATGTCGGTTTCAGTGCAGGCATTTCGACCCCTCAATCAAGTGTTTCCGAGGTCCTATCAGCGTGCTGCCGGCATGGCCAATGACGCTTTGCTACCGCGTGCGCACAAATCGTGATGACTTATGCCTGGATCGGTCTGCGCACCCGGCGCAATGCCGGACGGATCAACAACGGCGCCAGGCAAACACAGCACCAGAAGATGGATCGACCGACATACCAATCCAGCAAATACCAATGCCAAAGTGCCAGCGCTGCAGCAGGATAGACCAACAAGTGCAATGGCTTCCACGTCCGCCCCAGGCGGCGCACCGACCAAGCGTTTGACGTCAGTGCAAGCACAACAAACAGCGCGAAACTCAACCAGCCAACGGCAAATTCCAGGTGCCACAGATCGAACAGTACTGCGGCCAAACTGCGTTCATGTGCCAAGTAGTACCATAAATGCAGCGCCGCATAGAGTGCACTGCCAAGGCCAAGATGCCGCCGTCTGCGCATCAGCCAACGTCCAAATCCCTGCCCACGACCAATACAATTGATCAGCAGCAGGACCGGGGTGACCGACAGGGTCGCAATCAACAACCACACCGACCATACGCCGCTGTCGTACATGATAGCCGGGTAATAGGCATCCGTACTCCACAATCCGCGAAAGGCGCTTCGTCCCGGCCAAAGCATCGCGAGGTAGAAAAGCGGAACAGATTGGACTGCCGCCTGCAAAAGAGCCGTTGGGGACCACATGGTTCAAAACCTGAACATCTCGGCCAGATGGCACAAGCCTGCTCGCAGGGACGTGATGGAATACGTCAACGAAAAAGGCCCGCTCAAAAGCGGGCCTTCTTACATCTTGATCTCAGGATCAGCCTGTCGGCTCTGGCTCCATCCCACCATCGCCGGACGGACCCGACTTTTTCTTGGCTTTGGGAATGGCCGTCAGGCTGGGCTTCTTGTCCTCGACAGCCGATCCGCCGTCCTCATCATCAGGCGCGTGGGGCGGCTCACCGTTCATAACGCGTTCGATCTCTTCACCGGTCAGAGTTTCGTATTCCAACAGGCCCTGCGCCAGACGCTCGAACTTCTCTTCATTTTCGGTAATGACCTTCAGTGCCCAGTCATACCCATCCTGAATGAACTTCTGAACCTCCTGCTCCACCAGCTCCTTGGTGTTGGCAGAGACCGAGAAACCAGCCGTGTTGCCCTGATATCCCTGGGCCGCTTCGGAATAGTCGATGTTGCCGACCTTGTCCGACATGCCCCATTGCAGGACCATGGCACGGGCCAGCGCAGAGGCTTGCTGGATGTCGCCAGCAGGTCCGTTGGACACCTGATCCTCGCCGTATTTGTGGATCTCAGCCGCCTTGCCGGCCATGGTCATGGCCAGACGCTGGTGGCATTCATCCTTGAACATGTTCAGGCGATCCATCTCGGGCAGGCTCATCACCATGCCCAGCGCGCCGCCACGCGGAATGATCGTCGCCTTATAGACGGGGTCACACTTGGGCAGCAGGTGCCCGACCAGCGCGTGCCCCGCTTCGTGATAGGCGGTCATTTCCTTTTGCTCAGGCGTCATGACCATGCTGCGGCGCTCGGGGCCCATCATGACCTTGTCCTTGGCGGACTCAAAATCGATCATAGTGACGAACCGACGACCCACGCGGGCCGCCATCAGCGCAGCCTCGTTCACGAGGTTGGCCAGATCAGCACCGGAGAAGCCCGGTGTACCACGCGCAATAATGCGCAGATCGACGTCGGGGCCGAGTGGGGTTTTGCGCGCGTGCACGCCCAGAATTTTCTCGCGGCCCTTGATGTCGGGATTGCCCACGGTGACCTGACGGTCAAAACGGCCCGGACGCAGCAGCGCAGGGTCCAACACGTCCTTACGGTTTGTTGCCGCGATGATGATCA
>NZ_JBYNDP010000170.1:0-6409 GCF_059783535.1 Tateyamaria sp.
TGTCCCTTGTCACCTTTCCGCAGCCCCTCGAGCGCCTGCAAGGCGCTCAATTCGTTAATGTCTTTGATCATTCGACGCAGGCTGGTGGTTGGGATGCAGCCCCAGCAACATCCGAGGACCTGATGGTCATGGCGCAGCGTATCCTTGGCCCGGATGATGCGTTGTCATTGTTCCGGGCGGAGGCGCAGCGGCAAGGGATAACCGGCCATTTGCCGGAACCGACACAAGGGTTCCTGCAGGCGCTTGAACGCGAATTGGCGGGATCCGTGGGGTCGGCAACGGCGCATGCGATGATCAGCCAGTTGGTGGGCGGGGCGTCTGTGTCTGTCGAGGACCTTATGGCGGTGGCGGACGAGTCTGCACAGATCCTTGAATACTCCAATCGCCTCGAGGCGAAATCGGCGGAACTGAGCCGGACGGCACGCAAACTGCGGGAAGCCAACGAAAAGCTGACGGCGCTGTCGGTGCAGAAGGATGCCTTTCTGGGGCAAATCAGTCACGAGCTGCGGACGCCGATGACATCCATCCGGTCGTTCTCCGAAATCTTGCGCGACACCGATGAATTGGAGCAGTCCGAAAAGACCAAATATGCGTCGATCATCCATGGTGAGACGATCCGGTTGACGCGCCTGTTGGATGATCTTCTTGATCTGAGCGTCCTTGAGAACGGGCAGGTGAGCCTGAACCTGGATACCGGTAACCTGAACGATGTGATTGGGCAGGCAGTGTTGTCGGCCGGGGGGGACCGGAGCACCCGACTGACGGTCAAGCATGAACAAGCGGAGCTTGACCGGCCGCTGACAACCGACCTTGATCGGTTGCGGCAGGTGTTCATCAATCTGATCACCAACGCCCAGAAGTATTGCGATGCGTCACAACCAGAGTTATGGATCGCCGTGATGGACAGTGGCGACGGGTTGCAGGTTGTTTTCCATGACAACGGCACACCTATTCCGGCTGAAGCGCGGTCGCTGATCTTTGAGAAGTTTTCTCGCATCAATGACAAGGATGGATCAGGTGCTGGTCTCGGTCTTGCCATATGCCGCGAGATCATGGCGCGTCTTGGCGGCAATATCACCCATGAGCCGCGCGCCGACGGCAATGCATTTATCGTGCACTTGCCTGTTCAGGCTGCGCTTGCGGCGCAATAGCGTCAAAAGCTCTGTCTTCATAAAGCGGTTGGTAACCTATCTTCCTTAGACCCAAAGGACACTTTCAGGCCGTAGAAACGGCGGAGTTTATGAGCGAAACCGCAAAAAACAGTATCTTGGGACGCATGGCGACCGCAGGCCGGGAAGAGCATCAGGCGCGTGTCATGACGCTGGCTAAGGCCTTGCGTCTTACATTGGCCAAGGTGGCCGATGCGCTCATGGAATTGCCCATTGCCGTCATCGGTGCCGTGGTTGACAAGGTTGACGGTGAAACAATTGAGTCACAGCTGAACGACGACGCTTTGCTGATGCTGCTTGATGGACCGGATGGTCGTGCCGGGGCCGCTGTATTCGACCCCATTGTTGTGGGTGGCTTGATCCAACAACAAACCATGGGTGTTGTGCTTGCCGACAGCGGTGTGAAACGTGCGATGACCCGTACGGATGCTGCCATTTGTGCGCCATTGATCGACATGTTGCTCGAAAAAACGTGCCCGGTACTGGTGGATCCAGAGGATGCCGCGCTGCTTGATGGGTTTCGATTTGGGGCAAAAGCGGAAGACGCGCGCACGCTTGCAATGGCGCTGGATGCTCAGGATTACACTATGATACGCCTGACAGTCGATATCGCGCGTGGCGCCCGGCAAGGGGAAATCACGCTGGTTCTGCCACCGCCAGATGCGCGCGATATGGACCTGAGTGAAGATGAGACAGAGGACGAAGCCGGGCATGCAACCACCATGACGGATACGGTCATGGGCTTGAACGCTGATCTGAACATGCTCGTCTGTCGCCTGCATCTGCCATTGAACGCACTGCAGGCGTTGGCCGTTGGCGATGAGTTGCCACTGACGCCTGGCGCGTTTCCAAACGTTCAAATCACGACCAATATGGGCCGCGTGGTCGGTCGCGGCGTTGTTGGTCATGTGGACGGCGTGCGCGCCGTCAAGCCGCAGCGCGCGCCCTCGCACGCCACGCAACCCTTGCGTCGTGTGTCCGACGAGCCCCTTGTAGAGATGCCTAAGGTTGAAGAAATCGCCAATCCCGCGCGGCGGGAAGACGACCCGATTGATACACTAACGATAGGAGGGGATGCGAACACGACTGCCCTACCACCCTTCGACGCGTCGGACGAATTGGTGCCCTTCAATGCTACAGCTGATGATGGAACGGCTGGCGATGCAAATCTGCCAGTGCTTAGTGATTTGCCCGATCCGGATGCTCTTCCTGATCTCTCGGAACTTCCAGACCTGTCCGAGTTACCCGATTTGGCGGCTGGGTAGCCTGGTCGCCCACCCTATTGCGCGGCAATCGCGTCCAGGGTGGGGCGCAATGCGTCCAGATCGTAGCCGCCTTCACGAGCTGTACGCAGGATGTCGTCAGTTGGCATGCGCCCGGCTTGACCGAAACACCACACCACTGTCGACCGCGTGCCAGATGCGCAATATGCCAGAACCGGAGTTGCGGTTTCCTCGGCGAGCGTCATGTGCTTGGCTACATTGTCGGGTGTCATGGTCTGATGCGTCAGGGGCAGTCTGTGAAAGGTCAGCCCTGCCGCAACAGTGGCGGCTTCGATTGCGTCGGCCTGAAAAGCCGGTGGGATTTCGCAGTCGGGGCGATTGCAGATTACGGTCTTGATCCCGGCAGCCGCAATGTCGGGCAGATCTGCCGGAGCCAGTTGTGGTGCCACAAAATAGGTCGGTGTGATCTGTCGAATATCCATGCCACCGATTTAAGTCGTGGACTGTAGACTGTCCAGACCGAGCTACAGCGGTGGAACCGCCCACATGCTTGCCAGCATGGCAGTGAAGAACAGCGCGCCCTGCCAACCGCGATGGGTGATGGATGCGGGTGCCGGGTCAAGACAGAGACCGACCAGCCCCCGCCCGATGCCAAGCAGCATGGATTCCTGAAACAGGTGGCAGGTGATTTTGGACCGTGGTGGGCAGGGTGCGTGCCGCCTGCCTGCGGTGTGCAGCCACGGGTCAACCGCCATGCAAAGATCAACGGCAGCATGGCGTCTGCCATGACAGAAGCCAAGGTTGGGTCCAAAACACCAAAAAAATCAAGAAAACAGCGCACTTTGGTCGTGTCGGTCACGCCCGATAAATGGAGGCCAGCGCCGTACAGGGCGCTACTCAGCAGGGTGATAAAACTCTGCACCACAGACCCAGCCCCACGCGGACGGGTCTGCGGTGCTAGCACCTGCATCAATTTAGTCGAGCGTTGGCGCGAACCCGCATACAGAAAGGCGTGACATCCCATATGCGCCGTGCACGGATGTGCATCCATTGGCAAATCTTGTGCCGATCTCAATGCGCTTTCCGCCGATTCACAAAAGCCATGGGAGCGAAGCGGAGTGCGTTTCAGTGTCCCAGTCGCTATGTGCCATCAGCGCTAGCATCCTAATGAATCCGATCTGGAAGGCAAGTTTAGATGAACAATCTTGACCTGTTCCGTCATCCAACCTGCCAACGATCCCGCTGGTTCACATGACGCTACCATTCCCAAGCGACGGAACCGCTGCAGCCGTCCCGATCATCACCCCACCTACGACGCCCTAAATCCAGTCAATGGGCACAGACTGCTCCGTGATCAGCTGAGGAAGATGCCCACAATGACAAGCATCAGGCCGATGACCGACACAAACAGTGCTCCCAGATTCAGCGGCAGCACCCGTGCCATGACTGCGCGCATATCAGCGTCGTCCAGGCGCGCAGCACGCGCCCGCCAGACTTTGAGGATGCACCAGACCAGACCGATCAGGCCAAGGACCGACAATGCGGCGCCGCCCCAGATCAAGCCATCCAAAAGGTTGAAAGCTGTCTCTTGTTCCATGCTTTCCGGCTATCCGAGCATTGCAGACATGGCAAGGCACCAACGCCCCTTGCGGCACCAACGCCCCTTGCGGCACCGGGCGCGCCCCGCTATCCAGCGGGCTGATCTGATCCTAAGGAGCGCGCAATGACCGAGACTGCCACCAATGCCGAAAGCTACCGTGTGACGGCGGATGAGTTGCGCCAGTTCGTCGAACGGTTCGAACGGCTTGAGATGGAGAAAAAGGACATTGCTGACCAGCAAAAAGAGGTGATGGCCGAAGCCAAGGCGCGCGGGTACGACACCAGGGTGATGCGCAAGGTGATTGCACTGCGCAAGCGAGACAGCGATGACATCGCCGAAGAAGAAGCCGTTCTGGAGATGTACAAGGAAGCGCTTGGTATGAACTGAGCGGTTAGCCTCCATTCTTACCTTCGTTGTCTTGACGCGCTGGTGCAAAGTGCAACCAGCGCAGTGGCAATGCGCCGCCCTTTGGGACAATGCCGATTTTCACCGGGTTCCCCGAGCGTTTGTCGGTCAATTCAAGCGCGGACTCCCCATTCTTGATATGCTTGTCACCCCATTGCATCAGCGCGAGGATCACGGGTGCCAGTTCGCGACCTTTTTGGGTTAGCACATATGCATGGCGCGTGCGCGATGATCCATCGCGGTACGCTTTTTTCTTGGCCAGCCCGTTTTCAACGATTTGTGCTAATCGCCCGGACAAAACTGATTTTGGTATTCCGATGTCTGCCTGAATGTCCGCAAAACGGCCTACCCCGTACAACATTTCCCGCAATATCAACCACGTCCAGCGATCTGGGACTTGTTCGATGGCAAGGGCCGCACCGCATTCGGACATTGGTACGGGGCTTTCACGCACGGGTGAATTGTCTGAGTTTGACATTTGAACTCTGCTCTGCCAGTGTTTTATTATTGCAGCAAGAGTAACCCGAAATGACCTCGCAAGCCACTGAAAACACAACGAACGCGGGCGGTTGTTATTGCGGTGCGGTCAGGTATGCCGTCTCGCAACCACCGTTGGTCAAAGGTCAATGCCATTGCCAACCATGTCAGCGAATGTCTGGCGGAGCGCCCCAGTATTTCATGCTTTTGCCGCCAGATGGATTCAAGTGGACGGCGGGAAAGCCTGCGCATTTCACACGCACAGACCTGAAAGATGCCGTCACAAGATACTTTTGCGGGACATGCGGAACGCAGCTTGTAACAACACGACAGGACACACCGGGCGTCGTCGTTAAGATCGGCACTCTGGATGACCCGAGCGGATTTGTCCCGCGTGTTGCGATTTGCCACGCCGATGCCTTGGGATTTCACTCGGTGCCTGAGGGGGTCCCGGTGTTCGAAGGCTTGCCCGGCGTCTAAGGTGCAATGACAGTGACACCGGGAATGCGAGCTACGCGCTCCATATCCTCTTCGTAGATTTCAGTCATCGTCTCGACCGTTTCGTCGGTCCAGCCGGGGGCGTTAAGCTCCTCTTCGATCTGGTCTTCGATCGCGAACTTATCAAGGAAAGCAGCAATCACCCTGCGCTTTTGCATCTCAGTCATTGTGGGGTGCGACTTCAGATAGGCACGAAACCGTTGCATCCCTTCTTTGGACATGATGTCCGAGAGCAGATCGAAACCGCCGACAATCTTTTCGCCATGTTCCAGACCTGCAAGCTCTCGGACGATTTGTGCCCACAGCATCGGCATGTCTTCAAAGCACCACGTGGTTATGGTCACGTCAGGCGCGGCTGTCCGAATGGCGGACAGGGTTTCGGACCAGCGAATGCTATAGGGGTCGGCCCCTCGCAGAAACGCATTCATGTCCTTTTGCGGGGCATTGTCGAAGAGGGCTGGCAGGAACGTGGCAGGGTTTCTTATGGCAAGAAAAAGCTCAACTTCGTCATGGGCGAACAGGGCGGACAGCTGGGCCATCCGCTCCGGCGCTAAGCGATAGATTTTGCCATCTCGCACACAAGCGCGGGGAGCCCCAAATAGAAACATGTGACTTAGGATCATCCGATCCGCATTTTCTTCATCAAGGATCAAGTCCATCAGGATATCGCGCGCATCCGGGGCAGGCGGGGCGTCTTCTAATGCCGCAACTGTGTCTTTCAGAAGTGGTCGGTACTTGCCAGGACCGGGTACGGCAACACCACGTTTGGAAAAGTCTTCCTTGTTCCGCAGCAGGCAGCGCATGAGTCTGTCCTCTTCGGTAAAATGCGCGCCAGCGTGGAGGACAATTTGCATGTAGTTTGACCTGATGGGCGTGAGTTACAGTGGTTCAGGTATACCTGTTTTGCGTCCCGATAAAACCTCTGACGCGGAATGAAAAACAAGCTTGCCACTGCCCGACTCTCGGAGTAAATGCTGCCGTCAAGGCCCCTATAGCTCAGCTGGTAGAGCAACTGATTTGTAATCAGTAGGTCCGCG
>NZ_JBYNDP010000035.1:0-32153 GCF_059783535.1 Tateyamaria sp.
TAGCGCGTCAGTTCCAGCGCGCGGCGCTGGCTGGCCGGACTGAGCGCCACGACAAGATCGAAGGAGGACAGGTCATCGCCCCATTCCTCCATCTCGTCAAAGCTGCGGGACCGGTGGCGGCTTAGTTCCACATCCAGCTCTTGGCAAACCGCGATGGAAAAGCCGTCAATCTCCATGTCGTTTTTGACGCCCACGGATTGGACATAGGTGCCAGTGCCATAGAACTTCTTCATAATCCCCTCTGCCATAGGGGAGCGGACCGCGTTGTGATCGCAGCAGAAGAGGATGGATTGCGGCAGCGTTTCGGTCATCTATCCGCCGAAGTGCAGAACACAGATCAGGGTAAAGAGGCGGCGGGCGGTGTCGGTGTCGACCTCTGCCTTGCCTTCAAGGCGCTCCTGCAGAACCCGGCTGCCCTCGTTGTGAATGCCACGACGGGCCATGTCGATGGTTTCAATCTGGCTGGGGGGCAGTTTCTTGACAGCCTCGAAGTAGCTTTCGCAGATTTGGAAGTAGTCCTTGACCACCTGCCGGAAGGGTCCAAGGGACAGATGAAACTCTGCCGCTTTCTCATCCGCTTCGGTCGCAACGTCGAAGACAAGGCGCTTGTCCCGAATGGACAGGCCAACGTTGTAGGGTCCGGCAGGCACCTCGCGACCATCCCGGCCGGGCAGGACAAAGGTGTTGTCCTCCAGCAGATCGAACATCGCCACCTTGCGTTCCTGTTCGATCTCGGGGGTTGGGGGAGGCAGGTTGGCATCATCGAGCGTGATGCGGGCAATTCGGGTCATGGCGCGGGGCCTTCGGCAACGAAACAATCTTTCGCAATGCTTAGGGTCTGGCGGCAGGCAATACAATGCCACAATGCCGCGCACAGCATTTCATGCCTGTAGGCCGACACACCCCTTCTTCTGACTGAAAATACCACGGGGGGAGGCGCAGCCCGGGGGGCTGGCCCCCTCTACCCGTTCAGCTTACGCAACCGAGCGGTCACAGAAAGCCCGTGCGCCTCAAGACTTTCGGACGCTGCCAGCCGCTCCGCCCCGGGACCGATGGCGCGCATGGCGTCTGGCGACATCTGAGCCAGCGTTGTCCGCTTGACGAAATCCATGACCGACAGGCCGGAGGAGAACCGGGCAGAGCGCGCGGTGGGCAACACGTGGTTCGGGCCGCCGATGTAGTCTCCGATGGCCTCGGGCGTCCATTGGCCCAGGAAAATGGCCCCGGCATGGGTGATCCTTTCGGATAGGGCTACGGGGTCCGCGACGCAGAGTTCAAGGTGCTCGGGCGCGATGCGATCCGACAGCTGTGCCGCAACATCAAGGTCCGGCACGGTGATGATGGCCCCAAAGTCCCGCCAACTGGCCCCGGCGATGACGCGACGCTCCAGCGTTTCCAACCTCACGTTCACTGCATCCGCCACCGCGCTGCCAAAGGCGGGATCTGTGGTGATCAGCAGCGATTGCGCACTTTCGTCATGCTCAGCCTGACTGAGCAGGTCGAGGGCGATCCAGTCGGGATCATTGTCGCCATCGGCGATCACCAGAATCTCGGAGGGCCCGGCGATCATGTCGATGCCGACCTTGCCGAAGACGCGCCGCTTGGCCGCGGCGACGAAGGCGTTGCCCGGGCCGGTGATCTTGTCTACGGGCGCAATCGTGTCCGTACCGTATGCAAGCGCCGCAATCGCCTGTGCGCCGCCAATGCGGTAAATTTCGTCCACGCCGGACAGCTGTGCAGCCAGCAGGACCAGCGGGTTGATCACTCCGTCCGGGGTGGGCACGGTGATGGCAAGGCGACCCACGCCGGCCACCTTGGCCGGGATGGCGTTCATCAGAACCGAGGACGGGTAGCTTGCCAGCCCACCCGGAACATAGAGCCCTGCGGCCGACACCGGCGTCCAGCGCCAGCCCAGCGTGGCACCTGCATCATCGGTCCACTGCGCATCCTCGGGCATCTGGCGTTCGTGGTAGTCACGGATACGCGCCGCTGCGAGGGTCAGTGCATCGCGATCCTGCTGCCCAACTTCGGCCACGGCCTCGGCCACCTCATACGCACTGATACGCAGGGTATCGGTTGTCAGAGCGACACGGTCAAAACGTTCGGTCAACTCAATGACGGCAGCATCCCCACGGCTCCGCACATCGGCGATGATATCGGCCACAACCGCATCCACATCCGGGCTGTCCTCGCGCTTGGCCGACAGAAGGGCTGTAAACTGCGCTTCAAAATCGGCATCGCTGTAGTCAAGAAACTGGGGCATGGATGTCCTTTCCGGCTGATGCGGGACATAGCGGGCGTGCTGCGCAGGCTCAAGGGGCGGGGCGGATGACACGTCCGCCTTACTGTGGAACGGTCGATGGAGATTGACCCAGTGGCTGCCAACGGAACGAAGCTGACATTGGAGCGCCGGGTGCCAAAGTTCACTTGTCCTTGGCCGACGCATTGAACCGTTTCTAAATCTCCGGAATTGCTCCGATGGCCGTCATGACAGCGAGCAAATCCGTGAAGTATCGCATCTCCACGACCTTGTCGTCGGCAAGCGTGAAGAGCGTGACATCCGGTACATCCACCACCTTTCCAGACGGTGGCACGCCCAGGAATGATCCGTCATGTGTGCCTGTCAGGCGCCCTCTGACGACGACTTTATCTCCTTCTGCCATGACATCTTCGACTGCGACGGCCAGTCGGGAGAAGCCTTCAAAAAGACCCGCATTGAACGCAATCGCTTCTGCGATTCCTTCGATGGCCAGGTGAGAATGAAAAATGGACCGGACTCCGGGTGCCATCGTCACCCTCCAAACGTCACGCCAGCCGTCGCGCGCGCCCCACCCTTCGTCAAACAGCCTTAGGACGGTTTCAACGTTTTGTGTTTCGACGAGGGTTCGGCTCTTCGCAATGGCGCCGTTGATTGCAGTTCCGGTCACGTTTCTCTCCATACATGGTGTATGGAGAGCTTCTTGACGATCTGATCACGACAGTCAATACACACTGTATGGAAGTGCCGAAACCATCACGGAAAAGCCCGAGGGCGAGATCGGATGCAGACCGGCTGGGCCCGGACGCCTGGATTGATGCGGCCTACGCCCGGTTTCGCGACGGCGGGGTAAACGCCGTGCGGGTCGATCCGCTCGCCAAGGACCTGGGCATCACCCGTGGCAGCTTCTACTGGCACTTCAAGGATCAGGCGGCTCTGCTCAACGCTGTTTTGAAAAGATGGAGAGAAGAAGAAACTGAGCGCAACATCGCTGATAACGAGGCCGCTGGCGGGGATGCAGGCACACGGCTCCTGCGGCTCTTGCACACATGCAGTGCCGATGACGGACGTCTGGAGATCGGAATGCGGGATTGGGCCTCCCGGAACAAAGCCGCGCAGGACGAGGTTCGGATTATCGACACGCACCGCATTCAGTACATGACCGACCTGGCCGAGGAGGCTGGCGTCCCTTCTGATGCGGCGAAAGCACGTTGCCGGGTGGCCTACCTCGCATGGCTGGGTTCATATACCGATGCGACCGTGACATCCCGCGCGGGGCTGCGCGCCGACATGGATACGCTTTGGAAGATGGTAACGGCAAAATAGACAACCGGACACTCGTCTCGACGCAAAATTTTGGCACGATGGGATCGGAACCGCCATCGATGACACATCGATTGATCCACGCGGGTCGATCTGTGGCCGCAAGACTGAAATCATCAGACGTTTTACACCTGCGGTGTTCCAGTAAAGGGCAGTTTACTGCACCAAACGCACGTTTGAACGGGTGCGCCAATGACCACCAGTAAGGCGCACCACAGGTGCGCCGGGCGGAGGGCACCTCCGCCTTACCGGATCGCTCGGATCATGATCAGGTCGGTCTCGGCATGGCCATCGCTCAGGGTCGCGTTGGGTATTTGGCCGACTTCGTGGAAGCCCGCGCGCGTGTAGAACGCAATGGCCCGTGCATTGCTGGCAGCTACAAACAGCTCCATCTGTTTGATACCCAAGCGGTCGGCTGCATCTACAATGCCTTTGAGCAACTCAGACGCCGCGCCGTCGCCCTGCGCGCCAGGCTGAACAAAGAATGCACCTAATTCGGCCCGGTGCTTTGTCTGCGCTTTGGTCAGGCGGTTCAGACTGCCAATGCCGACAAGGATAGAACCGGCAAACACTCCGAAGCTGTGACCGCCCTCCAAACGCTCCGCAATGATGTCCATGGGCACCGCCGCGGCCTCATCATAAGTGGTTAGGAATGCCTCCGGATATGTCGACAGTGCCTCAAGCCGCAAGACCTGCCAAGCTGCCGCATCCACGCCGGTCAGACGGCGCACGGACAGGTCAGTCATCGTGTTTCGGCACGGATTTCGACGGAGCTACGTAGGGTCTGGTCACGTCCTTGAGCGTCACATCGATCGCTTCGACCGACAGGCGCAGTGCTCCATCGCCCGCAAGCGTCAGCAAGATGTCCCCTGCCCCGTCCTCGCCCGCCTCGAAAGTGACGGACAGCAGCGACAGGATCACGTCCTTGTCCGACCGGTCCACGCCCTGGCTAGCAACACGCAAGACATCGTTGAAAGCCAGTAGGGACTGCACCCGCTCGGGCGCGTGGCGCGCGCGGCCTTCGTCTTCCCAGCGGAAGCGGTTCACCAACAGGGCAAAGCGCCGGCCCTTGGCATCCCAGCGCATTTCGGTGATGGGAAACACCGCATCCTGTACCAGCGATGACACCACCTGCAGATCATCTGCATCCAGCGCGCCAAGGTTCAGAGGCGCCTCGCGCCCGTCTTCAAACCGTGCGTCCTGCATCAGTCCCCCGCAATCCGTTCGATATTCGCGCCCACACCCGACAGCTTGCGCACCACATGTTCATAGCCACGGTCGAGGTGGTAAACCCGTGCAACCCGCGTTTCCCCTTCGGCAGCAAGACCCGCGAGGATCAGGCTGACACTGGCCCGCAAATCCGTCGCCATGACCGGCGCGCCTTTCAGCTTCTCGACCCCTTTGACGGTGGCGGTGCCACCATGCACCTCGATGTCGGCCCCCATGCGCACAAGTTCCGGCGCGTGCATAAACCGGTTTTCAAAGATCTTTTCTTCCAGCACCGAGGTCCCCTCTGCCGTGCACAGCAACGCCATCATCTGCGCCTGCAGGTCCGTGGGGAAACCCGGAAAGGGTTCGGTTGTCACGTCTACCGCACGAATGCGTCCGTTCTTGCGCGCAACCTTCAGGCCCGCATCCGTTTGTTCGACACTGATCCCAGCCGCATCCAGCTTCTCACAGAAGGCGCCGACCAGATCGACTTTGCCACCCAACAGCTCAACCTCGCCCCCACAAATCGCCGGGGCCAGCATGTAAGTGCCCAACTCGATCCGGTCGGTGACAACGCGGTGGGTCGCGCCGTGCAACTTGTCCACGCCCTGGATGGTGATGGTCGAGGTTCCATCCCCCTCGATCTGCGCGCCCATGGCCCGCAAGCAGGTGGCGAGGTCCACGATCTCGGGTTCACGCGCGGCGTTGTTGATGACCGTGGTGCCCTTGGCCAGCGTGGCGGCCATCATGATGTTTTCCGTGGCGCCGACTGAAGCGAAGGGGAAGTCGACTACCGCGCCCTTCAGCTTGCCACCCTCTGCCTTGGCGTGCAGGTAGCCATCGCGCAGGTCAATCTCGGCCCCCATCTTGGCCAGACCGTCGGTGTGGATGTCCATGGGCCGCGCACCGATGGCGCAGCCACCGGGCAAGGACACCTCGGCATGCCCTTCGCGCGCCAGCAGCGGACCAAGCACAAGGTTCGAAGCCCGCATCTTGCGCACGATGTCATATTCGGCGCGGGTGTTGATCGCGCCATGGCAGGACATTGCCTGCACCTGCCCGTCCTGCATCGACGTGACCTCGGCCCCGAGGGATTGCAGCAGTTGCGTCATGGTGCGGATGTCAGACAGGCGCGGCGCATTGGTCAGCGTCAACGGCTCGTCACTGAGCAAAGTCGCCGGCATCAGCGTCAGGCAGGCGTTCTTGGCCCCCGCAATCGGGATCTGCCCACTTAGGGCGCCGCCGCCCTTGACCAGAATACTATCCATTGTCCTGCTCCTGCTTGTTGCCTGCCTGTGCCCGCGCCTTGGCCTGTGCCTTGCGCTTTGCCATATTGGACTTGAGCGCCTGTTTGAGCCGCGCTTCGCGGTCGTCATTTGCCTTGGGCTTGGGTGGGGATTTGTCTGCCATGCCGCTTCTGTACCGCAGGGGGCATGGGGCGTCCAGAATGGGCTTGCATGGGGTGCGGTTTGGGGCTATCCCGCCGCGCACGGCGCTGCTGTAGCTCAGAGGTAGAGCACTCCCTTGGTAAGGGAGAGGTCGAGAGTTCAATTCTCTCCAGCAGCACCACTAATTTATTGGCAAAATCAAATAATTAAAGAAGTTCAGCGCACTAGACACCCCACGTGTGATAGCTCTTGCGTTAGTCAGGGCTAACACAAAATGGCGAAACATAGTGCTTTGGTGATTGTTCAACGACTTCCAGACGTGTCCGGTGCGCAGCAGCGGGACGGGTTTATCATTTCCATCTGCCAATCTCCGATGCCAAGCGCCAGACCACCACCAGATCCAAGCGACGGATCATGGCATGTGCCGCAAGAAATGTTCTGATTCCCCGACAGGATCGGGTCAAAGAAGAGGTTACGGTCAAGCTCAAACACCGCCTCATCCGGTGTGCCATTATCGAGAAAGCTCACGTCAGTCAGTGGGTCGGGCAGCTGCGGCTCGTTCTCATGTCCCGCCGCAAATGCGATAGCAGAGGAGAGAACAAGCACCGAGACGGACAATTGGAGACGACGGGAAATCATAGATCATATCATCTTTCGGTTGAAGGTTTGCTTATATCGTTCCGTTTGCGCTGATCGATTTGAAAAGCAGCAGAACGTCCCCAGTGTAGTAGGGCTGGCAGGGATGTTGCAGAACCGGTGATTGGCCGATGGTCTTGTAGCCAAGTCTTTGATAAAGTCGGACCGCGCCGGTGTTCTGGGCATAGACCTGAATGCTCAGGGTACTGTAGCCAGCCTCGTGGGCGCGACGTTCGACAGAGGCCATAAGGTACGCGCCGATCCCAGCACCACGTGATCCCGCCCTTACGGCTAGCGCGTTAACGTACCAGGTGCCGATGGACTGCGCCTCGAGTTCAATGAAGGGGGCGAGCAGATCGGACGTGTCGGGGTCCGGCACAGCGTCGATAGGATAGCGCCATGCCAAGCACTTTTCCCGCGCGCTCGGCGATGAGAGCGTTCACATAGGAGAAGCCGCCCGTGTCGCGCCGGGCGCGGTTAATCCCGACGTCAATAGGTGCCTGGGTGTCGTCAGCGCTTTGGACCCAAAGCCAAGATGGAATGCCCTCTCCAGCGACGTCGATGAGGCGGGCGAGGTCTTCAGCATCGTTGTGTCTTGCATCACGGATTGAGATGTCTGGAAGGTCGTTCATCGGTTTTACCTCGGTTGTTTTCATATGCAGGAATGCCCTGACCGCCAGATTGATGGGCAGGGTCGGTTTCTCCACTTTCGGTCAGGATGCCGGTGCGCCCAAGAGTTCGACCGGTCCAACCGGCACGCCAGAGTCCCATTCGTTATGGTCCGTCTCAGCGATGTGTCCGAAGCTAGTGCTCTGCCAGTTTTCGGTTTTGGCTTCCGGCATGAGTGCAGCATGGTCCTGACCCGGGATGCTGATCGACAGGCGCGCGCCATAGCCATCCGTCATACCTAAGAGGGTCTGGGTCATTTCCGCGCCAATGTTGGCATATGCTCCGGTGCCGCCGGTAACAGCGCGCAGTGAGGCGATGTCGACATCAGCAATTTCGGCGCCCTGATTGATCAGGATCTCGCCGCTGTCGAATTCGAACACTTGTCGCGAAATGACCCAGGCTCCTGCCAGAGTGCGGGCGCCATCGCCGACAAAGAACCCGTCGCAGGTCCAGCGGCCGATGACTTTGTCAGGAAAGGCCGGGCTGCCATCCGCCAGCGTGCCTTCAGCCCCGCCATCCAGCGTGCCGTCTTCGTAGATGTAGCCTTGGGTGACGAAGGCGTTGCCATAGGCGGGCATCCCGTCGTCAAAGACAGGCTCTGTTGCAAAGACAAAGCGCGTCAGGTCTTCGGCTACGTCAAAGGACATTGGTGCGCCCTCGGCAATAGTAAAGCTGGTCGAGGCCAGCAAAGCCAGCATGGAGAGAGTTGATTTGAACATATGTTTTCCTTTCAGGTGTTCATCTTGGTTTTGGTCGTGTTCACAGAGCGCCGAGGGTAAGCCCCGGCATGGCTGCTGCATGTGGGACACCATTAGCGTCCCAACATTCAGGGTTAGGGAGTTGTTGCATCGCAAATCGCCGCGACATGGCGGTGATCAGTTCCGCAGCAACCGCCCATCACGGTGAGGTTGGGCAAGAGCATCGACAGTCCGGTGTAAAGCTGCCCAGTTCTTGTGGGTCGCCATCATCCAGCGTTTCGGCAGCATCGAGCTCGGCATGGCTCATCCGTGAGGCATTTGCGCGCAGACCCAGGATGCGTTTGGTCCAATCCCCTTGCAGCACATGGGCGAAGTGGTCGGGATGCGCGCAGTTGATCATGTAGTAGGCGGGATAGCCGTCCGTCGCGGCATCAACCTCTTGGATCGCCTCGGACAAGTCTTGGCCAGAGGGCAGCCGCCCATCGGTCTCGACCGTGAAGGCGATGGCGACAGGCATGCTGTGCGCCTTGGCCGCGCTGGCAATCCCGATGGCTTCGTGCGCGTAGGTCATGGTAACGGCAGACACCATGTCGGCCCCGAACTTAGCGAACCAGTTCACCTGTGCGGCGTGGTAGGTTTCGGCCTGCGCGGCGGTCAGGACGCGCGCAGGTGCATAACCGTCGTCCTGCGGTCCGATCACTCCGTTGATGACAAAGGGGCTATGCTCGGTTTCAACGCGTGTCCGCAGCTGCGCAAGCGTGGCGACCGCTTCGCGATGCACGGCCTCAAGCTCGTCATGCGACAGACCTAGGTCTAAGGCCCAGCGTGCGCTGGCCCGCCATGTCGGCGTGTCCATGATGAAGCCCCGCTGTGCTTTCAGGGCTATGTCGGCAAAGCGGTCCATATAAGCTTCCATCGCTGCCATGCCGGTATCTGTTTTCAGCACCATGAATGCGGCAAAAAGCAGCAGATCGATGCCATCACGAAAGATCAGCGTGGTTTCGAGTCCACCGTCGGTGATCATCTGTTTGCCAGACAGTTGGGGGAGGGCGTTGCGGTACTTCATCGGGTGTCCTTTCTGTCTCATGCATCGATTACTAATTACTGAGACATGAACTAGGTGACCGCAGAGGATGCCGCTTGAGTCAGATCTGAGAAGAGTCTGAGAACTTGCCAAGCTTTTAGCCGAAGGTCTGATCGGGTAGCTATTGGCATATGGAAATCGTGGTTTCATGCGCCCGGATCGACTTTGACCGGATGATCGTTCAACAAGGCTCGGACCTCCGGCGCCTGACGCGACAGACCGCAGGCATCTTGCGCGCATTGGTCGATGCGGACGGGCAGGTCGTCAGCAAGGACGACCTGATCACGAATATCTGGGAGGGTCGCATCATCACCGATGCAACGCTGTCCACCGCGATCAAGGAAGCCCGGCGCGCCGTCGGAGATACCGGCACAGACCAGAACGTTATTGAAACGGTTCACGGGGTTGGCTTTCGCCTCTCTGTTGCGATTGGTCGGCCAAAAGCGGCAGCTCTGCCGTCGAAACAGATGCCCGTCATTCTAATCCTGCCGTTTCGTAGCCTCACCCCGCAGGCAAATGACCAGCAAATTGCTGATGGGTTCAGCGAAGAAGTAACTTCAACCTGACACGGTTTCGCGGGCTGCGGGTTCTGTCGCGTCTCACAGCCTTACACGTTCAGGCGCATGCAACGAATCACGCCAGTACTGCGCGTGAGTTTGGTGTGGACTTCATCGTGGAAGGCAGCCTGCGACGGTCTTCTAAACGGCTCCGAGTAACCGTGCAGGTTACCGATGTGACAACCGGTGAGATTGTCTTGATGGAACAATTCGACCGTGCCGCAGATCCAAGAGACATCTTTGATATCCAGGATGAGGTTGGCCTTCTGATCGCAGGCCGCGTTGCGTCGCGACATGCAGGTGTGGCCTCGTGGTTCCGCCAACTTGCGTCGGCAGGGCAGACCCAGACTTGGGATATCTATGCTGCGGTCACACGGTTCTACGAGTTCTACCGAACCTACGATCCGGCGATCCATCTTGAATTGCGCGAAGGTCTGCCCGTTCTGCTGGAGGCTGACCCCGAAGCGTCTGATGGATGGGCAGCGCTGGCGTTGATCCTGTTGGAGGAACGCCGCTACCACCTGAACGAACGCCCCCGAGTGAATGCGCCAAGATTCGGGCTTAAGGCTGCAACGCGGGGCGTTGAGAGCGACCCCAAAAGCGGATTTGCCAGAATGGCGCTGGCGCTCTGCCAGTTTCATACCGGTGATCTGACCGGGTTCAAAGAGTCCGCGAAGGTCGCCATACAACTCAACCCTGGCCACGCAGATATCCTTGCCGAGCTTGGCCATTGTCACGCTTTCCTTGGGGACTTCGATCGCGCGATCCCTCTGCTCGATCAGGCGATCGAGTTGAGCCCCATTCATCCTGGCTGGTATCACTATGCGCACGCTTGGCGGTTTGCCCTTCGCGGCTTCTGGCAGGCGGCTTTGTTGGAAATCGAGAAGGTCCCAATGCCGGGCTTTCAGTGGTACCACGCCCATCATGTCTGGTTTCAAGCCGAGTTGGGGAACGTGAAGGCCGCCGAAAAGGCTAAGTCTGCGCTTCTTGCGATACTTCCAAATTTCGAAGCCGACATTCCAAGAGAGATGGTCTTCAACTACTTCTCGGGTCCGCTTGTGCAGAAGGCTTTTGACGGTTGGCAGAAGGCTGGATTGCGCGTCAGCCTTCCCCCAGAGATGGCAGAAATGCCCCGCCCGCAAGATGGTTGTGATTGGGACGGCAATCACATGCGTGGCACAGCTATGCGGCGCGATTTCTTGTCTTGATTATCGACGTAATGCACAAATACAGCCAATGTCCGCTAAGCGGATCGACGAGAAGTGCATGAGCGAGTTTCCCAAGACCTTCACCAGTCTGTTCGCCTTGGCAGAGCCAAATGGCCTATAGCGCACGAACATAACTAAATCGCTGGCAAGCCTGGGTTGCCCGGTCGCTGTCTTAGTATCTAAGTCACCCGAGTTCTTCCGGAGATCTGATGCCACCGAGATCGAACTCACACCGGAGAAGGCGGTGCCAGACTAGTTCGGCAAACCCCGTTCTTTCAGCATAGCACAGTTGCCCCCTTTTGACGGGAGTCACTGTTTGCAACGAGTTGGACAAAGTTGGTAAAAAAGAAGGACACTTTGATTTCATGGACGGTTTTAACCTCATATATTTCAATATTTTACAGTTTGACGAAGGCAAAGTAATCGCGTCTCATCAGTTGATGTGGAGTTGCATGGACTTTGTCTTAGAGACCACCGATTTGTCCTTGTTTGGGGGGTATTTTGTCCAACTCATGGAAAACTAGTGAAGGCTTAGCGGACCAAAATTCAACCGACTTCGCTTCTCACATAGCATGGAGCGGCGGGAAGCAGTCATTTGCCGCAATTGCCAATCAACTTCTTCGTGTTAGGCAAAGCAGACCTTCAGTTCTCGTAGAGATGTAGTAGATGTCCCGGGCGTAATACAGACTGCCCTTCGGCGCGTGGGTCTCAATGTTGGTCTAATGCTGAGATGAACCAAGCCGGCTTTTAGTCAATGGCTTTGGGTGATTGCAACGCTGCTCACTCAGTTGTCGGAACCGCTTAGAGGCATGGACCGATACGACACATACTCAAGAGAAATTTCCCAGATCACAATCTGGAAATTCGTTTGGCCACCATGGGTCCACTCCGCCAATGGCCTCGCGTGCGGGCCGTTCGTAAAAACATCAAACCATGCTTGGCGCAGCCTCCAAACGCTAACGTTGTGAAGACTTGTAGCGTTCGGAAGCGGCATAGTAGTCATCGAACCCGATCCGCTTACGCAAGTCGGTAAAGTCCATCTGGGCCGGGCGCTCGTCATCAAGCATGGCACGCAGGGTCTTGACCATTGCCTGCATTGCCGCCGCCATCAGCGACAGGGGATAGGCCGCAATGCTATAGCCGATATCGTGCAAGGCGGCGTTTGGCAGATCGGGGGTTTCGCCGCCCTCGACGATGTTGGCCATTTTCGGACCCGGTAGGGAGGTGCAAACCTCGCGCATTTCCTGTTCGGACCTTGGGGCCTCTACAAACAGGATATCCGCACCAAGGTCCGCGAACGTGGCGGCGCGCTCAATCGCTTCGCTGAGGCCATGTTCGTGGCGCGCATCCGTCCTGGCGAGGATCAGGATATCACCGCCTTGGGCGCGCAGCGCGTTGCGTTCATCCACCGCCGCACGCACCCGGTCAAAGGCCTCGTCGCGCGACACCACCGCCTTGCCTGGCGTGTGTCCGCAGCGTTTGGGCGCCAGTTGGTCTTCGATCATGATCGCTGCTGCCCCGGCCTTGGCAAAGCCCGCCACGGTGCGACGTACATTCATGGCGTTGCCGTATCCGGTGTCCCCGTCACCGATCAACGGAATGGTGGTTGCATCGGTGATGTTGCGCACTTGATCGACAACCTCGCCGTAGCTCATCAGTCCCAGATCAGGGGCACCGATGCGGCTGGCCGATGCGGCAAAGCCAGACATGAAGGTCAGCGCATAGCCCTCCTGCGCGATCAACTTCGCCGACAGCGCGTCAAAACAGCAGGGCATGATGTGGCACGTGTCCTGCGTGAGCAGGTGGCGCAGGGTTTCGGTTGGGGTCATGGGGCTGGCTACCATTTGAAGGGGATGTAGAGGGCAAGGTCCGGCAGGACATATAGCAGCACGACCGTGCAAAGCATCAAAGCCAGAAATGGCCAGACGCCCCGTGCCACGTTAGACAGGCTGGTCCGGGCGACCGATTGAATCACATAGAGGTTCAACCCAACGGGAGGCGTAATCAGCGCGCATTCCACCATGATCACCATGTAGATTCCGAACCAGATTGGATCGAAGCCCATCCCAAGGGCTGCTGGTAACAGAACTGGGGTCATGATGAGGATCATCGAGAGCGCCTCGAACACCAGTCCCATAAGCAAGAGCACAACGGACACCACGAGGATGAACATGATCGGCCCGTCAATGGCTTGTGTGAGGAAGGCGGAGATGTCCTGAGGGATGCGGTAGAGCGCGATGGCTTTGCCAAAGACCTTGGCACCCGCCACGATCAGCAGGATCGCCGCGGTGGTGATGGCGGACTCGCGCACCGCCTCCCACAGTGTTGCCCAGGTCAGTGTGCGCAGCCAGAAGGTTACGATGAACAAGGCGGCCGCTGATCCGACCGCGGCGGCCTCTGTCGGGGTGAAGGCGCCGGAATAGAGACCGATAATCACCAATGCGGCGAGGGAGACCGAGGGCAAAGCACGTTTGGAGGCGTCTATCCGTTCGGACATGCTCGCCTTGGGGACGTTTTCAAAGTTGCCAGATAGCTTTGCATGCAACATCGCAAACACGATGAACAGCGCGACCAGCACAAGCCCTGGTCCGATGCCCGCGAGAAAGAGCGCGAGAACGGATTGTTCGGTGACGAAGCCATAAACGATCATCGGGATTGAGGGTGGGATCAGAATGCCCAGAGTGCCGCCAGCGGCCAGCAAACCGTAAACAAAGCGCTTTTCATAGCCACGGCTGATCATCTCCGGGATCGCCACCGTTCCAATGGTGGCGGCCGTCGCAACCGACGATCCGGAAATCGCGGCAAACAGACCACAACTGATGATGGTTGCGACAGCAAGTCCACCGGGCCAGTGCCCGACCCAAGCTTGAACGGCGGCAAAGAGATCGCGCCCGACTCCGCCTTTTAACAGCAAGTTCGACATCAGCAGGAACAATGGAACGGCCAGCAGGATGAAGCCGTCCAGTGTGGACAGGATGGATTGAGGCGCCATCAGCGGAGAAAAACCGCCGAGCATCAACATACCCAGCCCCATGCCACCCAGCGCAAAGGCGACGGGCACGCCAAGAAGCAGCAAGGCAAAAAGGCAGGCGAGGATCAGAACGATGGTCATTCGTGCGTCGTTCCGAGCTGGGTTGCGTCAGAACCTCGCAACCGAATGAGTTCGACAACGCCCTGCAGCGCCAGCAGTCCGAACCCGACCGGAACAGATGCCTCTGCGATCCACACTGGCAGGTTGAGCAGCGAGCCCGTCGTACGGCCGCGAACGAAACTGTCAAAAAAGATATCGAAGCCCCAGATGGCGACAATGACCGAAAAGACCACAACGATCACCAACGCTGCTGCAGCGCAAAACTTTTGTGTCGCGGGCGGTAGGAGGGCCGTGATTGCATTCACAGTGATATGCCGTCGCAAGGTCAGCAAGTACGCCATGGCCAGCAAGCAACCCCAGATCAGGCAAAGCTGGCTTAGCTCCGCTGCCCAGATTGTGGGGCGGATGAAGAAATAGCGTGCGATGACCTCATAAGTCAGCATGACGCCGGTCGCCGCCAGCATGATCGCCCCCAGGGCGCAGGCCGCTTGCGACAGCGATGTTATGACCTTCATGTCGCGGACAAACAGGCGGCACGAAGGTCACCTGTCACACTGTGTTGTGCCATCAGGATCAGGATCCGGAGTCGACGCCGAGCGCATCCAGTACCTGCTGCCCGGCCTCGCCCGTGGCGGCCAGATAGCCATCGATCACCGGCTGCGAAACTGTCTGCCATGCAGCTAGTTCTTCGTCTGTCAGTTCGACGATGTTCATGCCGTTCTCTTGGGCTGCTGCGTATGCATCCGCCTCGATCTGGCTCATGCGGTCGCGCACATCGCTTTGCGCCACGTTGGCCGCATCGCGGATATGGCCTTGGGTATCTGCGTCCAGACCGGCCCACCAGTCATTGTTGACCACGACGACGAATTCGATGTTGGCGTGGTTGGTCTTGGTGATGGTGTCCATCACTTCCCACAGCTTACGAGATTTCACGCCGGAAACGCCGGTCATGCCCACATCGACCGTGCCACGTTGATAGGCCAGATACTGCTCGGAGCCCGAGATCAGTGTTGGCGCACCACCCGCAGCGGTCACGAAATCACCCAGCGTCTTGCCAAACACACGGGCTTTCTTGCCCTGCATGTCCGCCGGTGTGCGGATTGGTTCATCCTGCGACAGCATGATCGCACCGCCATACGCTTGCCAGTAAAGGACAGAGCCGCCGGTCTTGGCGATTTCCGTCTCCAGGATGTTCCGCACGGGCGATCCTTCGGCAACCGCGTTGCGCACCTTTTCCTCGGTATTGAACAGGAACGGCATGTAGAACACGTCGACCACCGGTGCATCGCCCACATAGCGGGTCAGTGATGCAACACCGGCCTCGATCGCGCCTGATCCAACCGCGGCAGGCACTTCCTTGTCCTTGTAGAGCGTTGCACTGTCGTAGATTTCGACGTCGATCGCACCTCCTGTACGCGCCTCCACTTCCTTTTCAAAAAGAAGGAGGTTCTCGCCAAGGTGGCTGGTAAGTGGAAGCTGCAACGAAATCCGCATCTTCTCTTGCGCGATGGCGGCAGTGCCCAGCAAAGACAGGCCAGCGGCAGCGATTATTGCTTTGTGAAACATTGTATCCTCCCAGAAACAGTACCGATCAGGATTCCCGAGTAGATTGAAATTGGCAACTGGATATTCGTTTGGGCGCATCGATGCCGGTTCGTGGACACATACTGATTGCCGAAAAAATCTGAGCGCAGATGACGTCATCTGACTGCCGCCGGCCGGGACAGCACGACTCGGTCTGGCGCCTATGACCCTGTCTTCGCGTCGATAACCGCCTGTCGGCGAGGTGTTTGAAGTGCAGCCAAGATAGATGTCCGTTCCTGCACTCGGGGAGCATAGGCAAAACTGCCTAGGTAGTTTCGCGAATAGCCAGCCCTTCAGTGACCGAGTATTGTCTACACCAGTAACGAGTTCCCTTTTTCAGTATGTCCCAAATTTAAATAGTTGCATTTTTTAGCACCACATCTTGACCAGTAGTGAGTGGCCGCGGCCGCTGCGCTCTGTCCCTTAGGGCAGAGCGCAAATTTTTGGTTTCATCGTCACAGTTCACTTTCGTCGCCATGGAGCGTAGGCTTTTGGCTTACAATTGAACGCTTTGCGATGTTCCGAAGAATGATGAAGTCACTGGGTGCGATTCTTGCTCTTGCCTTGGCCGGGCTACAGCTGCTGGCCATCGCTGTGGTCGTGTCTTCTTCCTATTTCACCTCTGAAAAAACGCTGCTTGAACACGCCCGAACACAGATGGTGGATGTGGGGAACAATGTAATCCAGCACGCCAAATGGTTCATGTCCCCTGCGCGCAGTGCCGCGGAATTGTCGACGGCGCTGGCATCGAACCAGATCATCCGACGCGAAGAACGTGATCACCTCGAAGGTCTGCTGTTTCAACAGCTCAGATCGGCGCCACAGTTCGCTGGCGCCTACTACGGCGACGAAGAGGGCAATTTCGTTTATGTCAAAAGACATGATGAAAATGCCTATCTCACAAAGATTGTCGATGTTTCTGTAAGTGCTCGAGAGCGGACCAGCTTCATCCGGCGCAGCGAAAACTTTGTCTCATTGGACCGCTTTTTCGATCCGGAAGATCGATATGACCCGCGCAGCCGGCCCTGGTATCAAGAGGCGAAAGCGTATCGGGGCAGTATTTGGACCGATCCCTATATCTTCTTCACATCACAGTCGCCTGGTATCACGGCCGCAACGCCCGTGATCGGATTCGACAATCATGTTCAAGGTGTCGTTGGCGTTGATATCGAGATCAGGGAACTGTCGAGCTTCTTGTCCCAGTTGAGGGTTGGCAGAAACGGCGCTGCATTCATCCTGAACCAAAACGGGGATGTGATCGCGCATCCGGACCCGGAGTTGCTGACCACCCAAAGCACCGATGGTGGGTTAAGCTTTCCTTCAATTGACACATTGGACGACCCAATCGCGCGCGCCGCATTCGGGAACCGATTGTCTCGAGATGGCGTTGCGGTCGACGGACTTATCCAGACCGATTTCGAACACCTTGGCGAACACTTTGTCTCGTTGATCATGCCATTTGGCCTGGACGACATCCCCTGGACGATCGTGCTCTATGCGCCGGAAAATGACTTCATCGGGACGATCAAGGAGAACCGGACGCAAAACACGCTGATCGCCGTTGCCGTTGCAGCGACGACAGCGCTGCTGGGATTGGCGCTGGCCAACAAAATCCATGCCCCTGTACGTGCATTTGCCGTCAGATCCGCTTTGATCTCGCAAGGTGAGGTTAATCCGAAAGATCCGATGCCAACCACATACAAAGAGTTGGAGAGTGCCAACACCGCGCTGGTCAATGAAATTTCGCAACGCAGGAAAACCGAGGCAGAGTATCGGCTGGCTTTTGAGAAAGCGTCGCGTGGAATGGTTCACATCGAAAGCAAGACCGGTCGTCTGCTGCGCGTAAACAAAAGCTTCGCCAAACTCCTGGGCTTTTCGGAAAAAGAGTTGATCGGCGCGACATTGCAGTCGCTGATTTCGGCAGACGATCAGGATACCTTGGACGAGTTCGAGGAACGCATCTCCGGTCACGCATCATTCGGCTTTGAGGCTCAGGCCATCGGGAAAGACGGCAGCCCGATATGGATCAGCCTCAACGGTATTTTCTTTCAAGCTGATTCAGATGGTGGGACGTATATCGTCGCAACGATCGACGATATCACGCAGGCGCGTGCATCCGAGGAGCAAATTGAAACCCTGCACCGCGAGATCGCGCATTACTCCCGGCAGGAAATGATGGGAGAGTTGGCGACCGGACTGGCCCACGAGCTTAATCAACCGCTCACGGCAATCACGCAAAACGTGGATGCAGCCGCGTACATTCTGGGTCACGCACCCGAAAAGATGCCAGATGTAAAAGGCCTGCTGGGCGAGATCGACCAGCAAGCTCACCAGGCGGCTGACATTATCCGCGCCTTGCGCGCGTTGGTCCGCAAGGACGAAAACATCCCCGATGACTTTGATATCCGCGAGTTGCTCGTCCAGGCGCGGCGGTTGGCGCGTTCAGATGCGCGGCAACACGCAATCGATATCGTTTTGGTCAAAGGCGAGGAACTTCAGGTCCGTGCGGTTCGCGTTCAAATCGCTCAGGTCGTCGTCAACCTTTTGCGCAACGCCATTGATGCAATTGCTGAGAGTGAGTCCAATGAACGCAAGATCACCATCTCGGCAGAGCAAAGAGGTGAGTTTGCCTGTGTGAATGTCGAGGATGGAGGGCCGGGCATTGCGGACGCCCTGCACCTATTCACCCCTTTTGAGACGACAAAACGCGACGGCATGGGGCTTGGGTTGTCCATCAGCAAGACTTTGATCGAGGCAAATGGCGGCGAGATCTGGCACGAGCCGTTGGCGAAAGGAACGCGCTTCAGTTTTACTCTTCCAATGAAAGGCACGGTCCATGGATGAGGGGCCATTTGTTTTTCTCGTCGATGATGACGCAGACATTCGCGGATCATTGGCCCGTGCGCTTGAGTTGCGCGGCTATGTGGTTAGGCCCTTTGCGTCTGCGCAGGACTTTCTGGATACCTACGATCAAGGCCTCTCCGGATGTTTGCTGCTGGATTACGGTATGCCGAAAATGGACGGTCTCCAGCTTCAGAAACGCCTGCGCGATATGGGAAGCCAGCTTCCAGTGATTTTCATCACCGGCCACGGCGGGGTTCCTGAATCCGTTGAGGCGATGAAGATGGGCGCGGTTGATTTTCTGGAGAAGCCTTTCAAGCAATCTGTGCTGATCGACCGGATAGAGGCCGCTCTGGAAACCGACAGGCGTCGACGCGTGGCGCAGATGCAAACATCTGGGATCGTGGCCAGGTTTCAGTCGTTGACCGATCGTGAGAAAGAGATTTCTTTGCTGCTCGCGACGCGTCCTGGCCAAAACTCGTCAAAGGAAATCGCCAAACTGTTGGGCATCAGCCCACGCACTGTGGATCATCATCGTGCGCGCATCTTGGAAAAAATGGATGTTGGGACGGTCGCAGAACTGGTTGAGACCAGCCTTAAGGCGGGCCTTGTCAGTGGCCGAGATACATGAGACGGCCCCGAAACAGCGATAATACTCAAGCTGTCAGAACAAGCACCATGCGCGCAGTCAAGGATCGGTCAATTGCGACCGGTGAGTACGATGATCTACCGAATTCGCACTTGCAGCGAATATCCTGTGTGGATGGCTCCTGCATAGCAAGACATTTTTGATCTGATTTGTGCTTTTATCAGAAGCAGTCATGTGTCCGGCCTGTTTGCGCGATTTTGACCGCTGGCCCTGATGGGTTCCGCAAACCAGGTCCCTTACAGCAATGCGGGCTATGACGCCCGGGGCATTCGGCGGGTTGTCCTGATTTTTTTGGCTGACTTATGCACCATCATATCGCGGGTCTTGCTAACTTTGTGTTTTTCTTTCCTAGGCTGTTGCGCGAGGGCAATACGGCTCGTTGCGGGTTAGGACAACCCAGATGATGCGGGCCGTCTTATTGGCCATGGCGACGGTCGCAACCCGCGCGGGCTTGCGCTCGAGCAAGGACGTCAGCCATTTGCTGGCGCGCGTTGGATGGGACCGGGTTTGTTGAGCCAGTGATGTCATGCCGACAACAAGCAATGATCGCAGGTGCTGATCACCCATCTTTGTAATCCGTCCCAGCTTCTCTTTCCCTCCGCTGGATTTGTTCGCTGGAGTCAGGCCAAGCCAAGCAACAAATTCCCGACCGTTTCGGAATCGGTGCCCATCTCCGATGCTGGCGATGATGGCAGACGCCGTGTCACCGCGCCAACACCAGGTATCGTGCGCAGAAGACGAACACGCGCGTCCTCTTTTGCAATTTGCGTCAAGCGTTCTTCGTACCAGCGAACCCGCTGATGCAAAGCCATGAGCTGTTCTGACAGGTTACAGATCACCTCGTTGGCGATGTCTGGCAAGTCGAGCACGTCACCAAGGGAGATGTCCTCAACAAACCCAATCACACGGGCCAGCCCTCTGGGGATTTAGATGCCGAACTTGGTGACCAGACCGCGCAATCCATTGGTCAATTGCGTCCTTTGGCGAACAAGAAGGGCGCGGGCCCGATGCAGCGAAAGCAACGACTGCTGCTCGACGGTCTTAATCGCAACGAAGCGCATCGTCAGTCTGGTCACTGCTTCGGCATCAATGACATCAGACTTCTCCCGTTTGACGTATGGCTTCACATACATCGGCGGAATCAACCGAACCTCGTGGCCCAGGGCCGTGAGTTCGCGCGCCCAATGATTTGCGCTGCTGCAGGATTCCATGCCGATCAGGCAGGGCTCCAACTTCGCAAAGAAAGGCAGAAACTGCGCCCGCCGCAGGGGTTTGTTGAACACCACTTCCTCGGTGGCCGTGATCCCATGGACTTGGAAAACGTTCTCAACCAGATCAACGCCGATTGTGGTAACTTGCATGGGGTGGCTCCTCTCATAAGCAGACTTTGACACCTGCACTATGGCGCATTGCGACGCCGGTTGGAGCAGGAGCCATCCACCCCATCAGGAATGACGGTCGAACTGCGGCATCTTGGCCAATGATCCAATGTCGGGAAGGCACCCAAGTTCTTCCGAAGATCTAATGTCGCCGACATCGAACTCACACACGAGAAGACTGTGCCAGACTAGTTCGGCAAACCCCTATCTTTTTTATCAGCATAGCCCCATTGAAGCTTCCTTCGACGGGGTTTTCTGTTTGCAAACAGTTGGACAAAGCGGATGAAAATGAAGTACGCTTTGATTTTATGGACGCACGTTAGTATGTAAAATTTCAATAACTTACAATACCAAAAAGATCATGTCATCGCATCTCATCAGTTGATGTGGTGTTGCAAGGACTGTGTCCAAAAGACCATCAGCTTATCCCATTTTATACGCACGTTGTCCAATTTATTGAAAGCGAAAGAACGCTTCGCAAACCTTAGTTCAATGGCTTTGCACTACCCATCTAGCGTGTGGGCCGGAAAGCATAAGTTCGCTGCGGTAGCAACATGTCTCTTGAGTTGACATGGAGCGGACATTTGTACCCGCAGAAAGTCAGCCTGGCCAACCACGAGGCAGTGGAGATAGCAGCCTTTCCCTGTGCCACAACCGCCCAGGGCAATGGGAAGTTTACCCGTTCCGCTTCAGGTGTGATACAAGCTACGCGCTGTAGGAGCGAACAGCACCTTTTGTTATTTTGTGGATGCTATGCCGTTGCTCACTTCGACAGCAGAACCGGTAGTTTTGCATCTCGTAACAATGCCTTGCTGGTCGCACCGACGACAAAATCATAGGCGTTGGAGTGCCCAAACGCACCTGTGACAACGATATCCGCACCCTCTTCGAACGCGCATTGAAGCAGCACATCCGCGATGGCCTGACCGGCTTGGTCAAGATGGCGCAGATCTACCTTGTGTCCGTGACGGGCCAGCGCGCTGGTCACGTCAAGCATGTCCGAGTCGTGCAACTCGTCCTGTGCACGGTCCTTGACGCGCAGCGCAACAATCTCAGAGCCGGGTGCCAGAATGTCCAGCATATCATGGGCCGCACGCCCCGCTTCTCTCGTCTCGCTCCACCCGAGAAGCGCCTTGTGGCCGATCTCGGGACCATCATAGCCAAGTGGCACCACGATCACCGGCCGTCCGCTTTGGCGGATCACGGCCTCTTGCGCGCGGCGCTGATCGTACCTGTCCAAATCTTTATCTTCGTGGGCCATGATCACCAGATCAGCGGCCCGCGCACTTTCGATCATACGTTCTGACGCGGTGGTGGAATGCGCCCGCACCAAGCGGTACTCGCTCACAAAGTCTTCGGCCCGGGTGTGGGCGTTGAAAATCTCTTTGATCTCCTCCGCGGTCTGCTTCTGACTGGCGCTAAAATTCGCAAAGACCTGATCCGGTATGTGAATGGAAATACCGGGATACACTTCAAGCGCTTCCAATGTGTGTAAGCCGATCAGATGAGCACCAGTGCGGCGGGCCAGCGGCACGGCCGCTTTCAGCAAGGTGGCAGCATGTTCTTTGGTGGTCAGGCACACCAGAATTGTCTTCGGTCCCATAAAATCCCCTCCGGACTGGTGGTTTCGGCCCGGCCCCATGTGCTGCCGGGCCGAGTGCTCTATGATGTTTTGATGTCGACCTTTTGAACGCCGGTCGTCGCGTTTTCGGGACGGTCGATTTTCAATGTGAGAACACCGTTCGAGAAGTCAGCCGCGACCGCGCCTTTGTCTGGGACAAACCCAAGCGGAATGTGCCGGCGGAAGCTGCCATGGCGACGCTCGACAAGATGAAAGTCTTTTTCCTTTTCCTCCTTGCTCGTGCTTTTCTCGCCCTTGATGACAAGCGTGTCGCCCTGAACTGTGACGTCCAGGTTCTCTTCGCTCACGCCGGGAACGTCGGCGCTGATTTCAAGCCCCGTTTCGGTCTCGGCCACATCAATGGCAGGCACGAGCATGCTGCCGCTGGAAAAGAAATCTTCGGTCGGTTGCGGGGTCGCTGTGCCACGCAGATGGTCAAGCATCTGTGCCATTTCTTTTTGGAAAGATTGAAAAAAAGGCGGGTAGAAGCTGCCCGGTTGGGTGGGAAGGTTGGGCTTGGACACCATTGGTCTCCTTTCTGGTTCAATTGTTTCCTGCCCTCGTAGGCTAGCAAATCGGCGCGGACCTCGATTGATCGTTGTCAATCGGAATTCGGGAACGCGCTGTATCCAGTCGCTGCAGAAAAGGAGCGGTTGAGATGCGAAAGAGTTATTTGCCAGCTGTGCTGATCGGTTTTGTTCTGTGCGTGTCGGCGGGTAACGCCGAGACCGTCGTGACCGAACATGGTGGCGACACGTTTGTATCGGGCGAAACCATTACCCAAACGCTGGAGGTATCCGGTGATGCCTTTGTTGCGGGGCGATCCGCGACGGTGCTGGGGCAGGCAAATGAAGACTTTCATGCTGCAGCTTTTGACGTCCTGATCGAGGCGGATGTAGGCGAAGACGCCTATGCCGCTGGGGCGACCGTGACGCTCAAGGGCACGGTGGGCCAAGATTTGACGGCTGCCGGGTTCACCGTTCGAACGGACGCGACATCACGTGTTGGGGGCAATGCCCGGCTTGCAGGGGCGACCGTCATCGTGGATGGGCCAATTGACGGTGCGCTATCCGTCTCCGGGCGTGATGTCCTGCTGAATGCGCCCGTAACGGGCGACGCGCTGGTTTTGGCCAAAACGCTCCGCTTCGGACCCGAGGCGGTGATCGCAGGCCGCCTGACATACACGACCGACACCAGGATAGACGTCCCAGCACGTGTGGCCCCGGCCGCGCGCGTCACGTTTGAACCCCTGACGGGCAGCGCACTTTTGCGAGAATGGAACGGGATGCGGGAGATGCCGATCTTCCCGACATTCGCCTCTGTTTTCTTTGGCTTTCTGGTGACCCTGCTGTTCTTCGTCCTGCTCGGTGCCATTGCGCTCGGGTTTGCACCTCGGCATGTATCATGGCTGCGTAAATCTATTGGAGCGGCGCCAGGGCGCACTTTGCTTCAAGGGGTGATCGGTCTTTCCATCCTGTTTGGCGCGGTGCCTGTGACTGGCCTCACAATCGTGGGGATTCCGTTTGTACCTGTGGCGATCTTGTCCATCGTGTTGGTCTGGACGTTGGCCTATGCGCTTGGCGCCTATGCGGTGGCGATGCGTGTCTGGATTGGTCTCGGGGGCGAGGTTGATCCGCACAACGTCACACGTCTGGTGGTTCTGGCCGCCGCGATCATCGCGGTCGCTTTGTTGAACTTCATCCCTTTCGTCGGATGGGTGGCGAATTACACGCTGGTTCTGTTGGGCGTTGGCGCCATGACCCACGCCGCCTTGCTCGCCCTTGTGCCTGATATTGATCCTGCGCTCGACTTGGACATGCAACCAGTCGACCAAGACAATCCCAAAACCTGAAAAGGAGGATACAACATATGTCCAGTCAGGGCCTGGAAGTGATCGACCATACCGTGCACCTGACGCACGAGTGGATCAACGAACTGGCGGAACGGGTCGGCTATACGTCGAAACGAAGCGCGCTGCGGTTGCTGCGTGTCACGTTGCAGTGTTTGCGGGACCGGCTGCCCGAGAACGAGATGGCACAGTTTTCTGCGCAGTTACCGTTGCTCGTGCGCGGCCTCATGTTTGAAGGCTGGCAGCCCAAGCACACGCCGAACACTCACCTGCGTTTTGGACCAACCATTACCGAAGCGATGGCGGATACTTCCGAGTTTCGCGGAGCGGAGGATGCCGAATACGTCTTTGATCTGCTGAACAGCAGGATCAGTCGCGGAGAGGTCGAGGATGTCCGCGCGTGCCTTCCCGAAGAGATACGCGTGTACTGGGCGGCACCCTAGTCGTCGCCTTGCGACAACTCCGCAAGGGTGTCAGGTTTTAGCACGATGATCGTTTGCGCCCCATCAAGCGCGATTACGCCAGCCTTGCGCAAGGCGGTCACCGCGCGGCTGACCGTCTCTGTTGTGAGGCCGAGAAAATCGGCGATGTCGCTGCGACTCATTGGCAAGTCGATCTGGCGATATGCTCCCAAGCCTTCACCGTAGCGACGGGTGACCACATCCAGAAAGGAGGCAACCTTCTCGGAAGCAGATTTCAGCCCAAGCATCATGACATGATCCTGCATGGCGCTGATTTCGCCCAATGCAGCCTGCAAAAGTGCCATATGCAATTCCGGGTCGCCATCGCCGTGATCAAGGGCCGCGCGGCGATACGCGCGCAATGTGGTGTCGACCAACGCGTCGCAATCGGCGTGGTGGCACCCATTGGCGGGAAACCCAATGATATCGCCGGGATAACCAAACGCGATCACCTGCCGCCGACCGTTTTCTAGCATCCGTGTCAAGCGCACAACGCCGGTCATCACCTGATAAATCCGCTCGACCACATCCCCTTCGCGGTAAAGATATTTGCCCTCTGGCAATCGCGTGGGCAGTGATTTGCGCGCAAGTTCATCCCCTCCCAAAACGGCAGGCATTGGACGTTCTTCAGCTGACAAAGTGATATACATCTATGGTCCCCCTAGGCTGTCCGAGGACCTTGTTGGACGCAGACTGTAATCTTGCGTATGGTTGAGCAGGACAGTTTTGTATCAAATTGTAACGCTCCCCTAGCCGATGCGCGCTGGTTCCGGGGACATGTGGCGCATCTACATAAACCCGGTGAGGGGATCATGAGCCAACAGCCGACAATTCTTGTCGTGGAAGACGACCCCAAGGTGCGCGCCTTGCTGCGGAATGTGCTCGAAGATGATGGCTTTGCGGTTCAGGAGGCTGCAAATGGTTCGGAAGCGCTTGAGCTCGTCAATAACAACGCGCCATGCCTTATCACCCTCGACATTCATTTGGGCCAGGACAATGGGTTCGATCTGGCGCGTGACATCCGCAAGCTATCAACCGTGCCCATCGTAATGGTCACTGGCAAGGATGACGTAATCGACCGCGTTGTGGGGTTGGAAATCGGGGCGGATGATTACATTACGAAACCGTTCCATGTGCGCGAGGTCATTGCCCGCATTCGCGCAGTTCTGCGGCGCCACCAGTTTGCTGAGGCTGACGCCCAGACGCGCACGCCAGCCGACACTGCCGTGCCCGAAAGTGCCGCCTATTTTTTCGACGGCATAATCGCGGTTCCAGATCGGATGCAGGTCAAGGATCGCAACGGTTCCGACTGTGCTCTGACCAGTGGTGATTTCAACTTGCTGAAGATCTTTCTGGAACGGCCCAAACGGGTATTGTCGCGCGATCAACTCATGGACCTGACCGGAGGCGTGGAATGGTCGCCTCTAGACCGGACCATCGACAACCAGGTGGCGCGGCTGCGCAAAAAGATCGAGCGCAACCCGTCAGACCCACAGCTTATCAAGACAGTGCGTGGCGTGGGATATACATTTGCCTGCGACGTGGATTGCAAGCCGGCTCAGGAAACGCTTCACAAAAGCGCCTGAAGCCGCTCGGCCAGATCTGAATAGCGATACGGCTTGTGAAGGATCTTGTATTCGCCCGTTGCCCCCATTTTGCCGGTGATCACGTCGCTCGCATAGCCCGAGGTCAGAAGGACTTTGACGTGCGGATACTCCGCGCGGACCTTGGCGGCCAGGTCGTAGCCGTTAAGCGATCCGGGCATCACCAGATCGGAAAACAGCACATCCACATGTGCCCCGGTGCCTAACAAGGCATAGGCGTCATCGCCGCTGGCCGCGTCCAGTGTCTGGTAACCCAAATCGCGTATCCGCTCGATGGACAGTTTGCGTACATGGGGGTTGTCCTCGACAATCAGAACAACCTGGCCCGTACCGCGAGGCAGGTCGCTGCCTATCTGGTCCTCGCCACTCGTTTGTGGTGTGCGGGCGCGCTGCAGCGCAGGAAAGTAGAGGCCAAAGCTCGTTCCATGGCCCAATTCGCTGTACAGCGTGATGTGACCGCCGGACTGCCGTACGAAGCCGTACACCATAGCGAGGCCGAGACCCGTTCCACCGTTTTCCGCCTTCGTCGTGAAAAACGGCTCAAATGCACGGCGTTGGGCTTCAAGCGGCATGCCTTCGCCGTTGTCGCTGACAAACAGCCTGACGTAATGACCCGGCTCAATATCGGTCTCCTGCGCCATGTAGTGATCGTCGATGGTGATATCGGCGACAGAGATCAGGAACTCTCCACCCTCGGGCATTGCATCGCGGGCATTGAGGGCCAGGTTGATCAGCGCGGATTGTAGTTGCACCGGGTCGATCATCACCTTGCTGACCGATTTCGCAAAGTCGGTTCGGATCTCGTACCGCTCCCCGATTGTGCGTTTCAGGATCGCAAGGGCGTCGCGACATAGTTCACGCAAGTCGACTTCGACAGGTTTCAGGTCACCCTTGCGCGCAAAGACCAAAAGGCGCCGGGTCAGGTCTGCGCCCATTTCTGCAGATGTGAGCGCATCGTCGATCAAGCCACTCTGACGTTCGTCTGCGCCGCGCATTTGCAACAGCTCAAGATTGCCGATGATCACGGTCAGCAGATTGTTGAAGTCATGGGCAACGCCACCGGTAAGTTGACCGACCGCGTCCAATCGTTGAGAGCGGGCCAAAGCCTCTTGCGCTGCGTGACGTGCCGTCAGGTCGTGCAGGATGGCGATGAACACTGTGTCACCGTCAACTTCGGCGCTCCCCACCGACAGATGCAGGGGAAAAACCGTTCCGTCCTGCCGCTTTCCTTCCACATCGCGTCCGATACCGATGATCCGCTTCTCACCCGTTTCGAGGTGGTGCGCCACAAACCCGTCATGCAAATCCGCTAGCGCTTTGGGCATCAGCACGTTTACACTTTCCCCGACAAGCATGCCCGCGTTGAACCCGAACAACTGTTCCGCCGTGGGGTTGACGCGCTGTATCACGCCGTGTCGATCAGCGACGATGATTGCATCGACGGCCGCGTCCATCAGAGCGGTAAGAAGGGCTGCATCGCGGTCGTGGTCCAAGGATCGGGTTCCATCTCTTTGGGATCGATTTAACCGGGATACATCAATCCACCATGATCTGGGTCAAGAGGTTTCGCGCCAGGTTTGTGTCGACGCGGGTGCGTTGCTTCCTCTTCCCAACATCGCCAGCAATCCAAGGTATCGGGTAAGATCGGACAGCGAAACGACGCCCATCAAAAGGTTGCCTGCAACCACCATGAACTTGCGTTGGCCCGTTTGCGAGATGCGCTCCATCAGGTCCAGAACGGGTAGGTCCGGAGGAATGCAGACCGCTTCATCCAACTCGACAAAGACGTCATCCACGGTGGTACTGGCCCAGTTTTCGCGGTCGATGCCGTTGATCACATCAGTGTCTATATGGCCCAGCAGTTGCCCGTCTTCGACAACAGGTACAAAACCGATGCGTTTTGGCAGCATCACCTGATTGACAAGTGCGGCCAGGGTGGTGTTGGCCTCGGTTGTCACAACCTCGGATGTCATCAAGGCCCGCACCTCGCGCGGACCCAGCAGTGTTCTGGTGCGCTGCGCTTCAAGGCTACTGCGCGCGGCTGCCAGAACAAAAAGGCCAATCAGAATCTGCCAGAACCCGGCGATCACCGCCCCCTGAAACAGACCCAACAGGCCCAGACCCATCAAAGCGTAGGCAAGGACAGTACCGGATTGAGCGGCGGTTTCCGTGGCCGCCAGGATATCCCCACTGCGCTGCCACAACCACGCACGCAAGATGCGCCCGCCATCCAGTGGAAAGGCAGGCAGCAGGTTGAAGAGCGCAAGCACAAGGTTGATCAGCGCCAAGTAGCGCAACACCTCAACCACCGGCCCCATCCCTATGAACACCGCGCCCAACACCGCAAATGTCCAAAACATCGCAGCCAAGGCAAGGCTCATCAGCGGGCCGGCGAGCGCGATCCAGAACTCGTGCATGGCCCTGGCGGGCTCCTGAGTAAGCTCGGCAACACCGCCGAACAGGAAGAGCGTGATGTTCCGCGTGTCGACCCCAAAGTGCCGGGCCGTCACTGCATGGGCCAACTCATGACCCACAAGTGAGGCGAAAAAGAGCAGCATGCCCAGAAGGGCCATCGTCGCATATGTCCAGCTCGACAAACCGGGCAAGACGGCGGGAAAAGTGTGTTGATAGAGGCTCCAAGTGATCAGACCTGCAATCAGGATCCAACTCGGGTCGACCCGGATATGGAAGCCAGAAATGGTGATGATGGTGCGGGCATTTGAAAACATGGCACTTGTCCTCTTGTGGCCATCATAGACTATGCCCAGAAGAGCATCTTTGATTTTGCTCAAGCCCGACAGACGCACGGACTTGAGAAATGTCAGACCGGTCATCAGACGGTACGCGTAAGCCGCCCGCATGGGACATCTCAGCAGCAGCCTGCCTTTGACAACGTTGGTCTTTGCCATCAGCGCCTTTGCTGTCTGGGTGGCAGGAGCACGACTGGCCTATCTGGCGGATGCACTTTCGGACCGTCTAAATCTGGCAAAGTCGCTTGTGGGCCTTTTGTTTCTTTCCACGGCAACGTCCCTACCTGAAATCGCCACGACACTGACGGCTGCGGTGCAAGGGGCACAGGCACTGGTTTTGAACAACCTTTTTGGTGGCATCGCGTTGCAGACGGCGGTTCTGGCGATGTCGGACTTCTGGGCGCGCGGCGCAATCACCAACTACCCGCGTAAAGCCAACCATGCGCTTGAGGCGACCCTGCTTGTTCTGATGCTCGGACTGGTGATCGTGATCCTGGCGGTCGGTGAGCCATTCGCGATTGCGGGCGTTGGTGCAGGTTCGGTGATCCTCGCCGTGGTCTATGCCGGGACACTTTGGTTGCTGCGCAGCTATGACGAAGCCAGCGACTGGGTTCCGGTAGACCTCCCTGACCCCGACCCCCTGCCATTTCCAGCACCCACCGGCCTGACCGATGCATCCACGACAATCCTTGCTGCACAAGCCGTGCTCGCTTGTGCAGCGATTCTGATCTTCGGCAGTCTTCTGGTGCTCAGCGCAGAAAGCATGGCTATTCAATCCGGGCTTGGCGCCAGCTTCATAGGTGTCACGTTGTTGGCGGCTGCCACATCCCTGCCCGAGTTGACGACAAGCATCACCGCGGTGCGCATGGGGGCTTACACCTTGGCGATTTCCAACATCTTCGGCAGCAATCTGATTATGCTGGTCTTGGTGTTCCCTGCCGACATCCTGTTTCACTCAGGACCCGTTTTGCGCACGACTTCACCGATCGTGCTGACATCGCTGGGCTTTGCAATTGTTGTGACGGCGATCTTCCTGACGGGGCTACTGATCCGACGCAAACCCAGACTTGGCAATGTGGGTCTGGATTCCGTGCTGGTGTTGATCAGTTTCGTTGCAAGCTTGCTGGTCTATTACAGTCTGCGCTGACACCCGCGACAGCTTTGACAATTCTCAATACCGGGCCGCATGGCGCGCCCTAAGCTGAGCCATGTGACAAGAATATGGAACGGACACAATGCATGGGACCTGTCCTATCACCGATGAATTGGCTTACCTTGTAGGCTGCGGGCTTGAGCCGTACGGCGGCGTTTTTATGGATGCTGTTGAATGCGGCCAGCGCCTGACCCTCGACGACGATGCCGATCTTGCAATTGTTCTCACAGGTGACTTGCGTGCGGCATGGCAATGCGGATTTGCGGTCGAGCTTTCAGGACCAACCGTGATCCTGCAGTCGGATGTGCACAAGACTTACGCCTATGCGACACGCGATCTGCGAATGCTCAGCATGACCCACGACGTATGCGCCTCTGTTCTGACGCGCCATCGTGCATTCAGGGGGCTGTTCTTTGACGCATTGACTGCACGTATCCAAGCGCTGGCAGCAGTGCAGGCACGACCAGCAATGCTTCAAAAACAAGCGGGGGTGGAACAATGACAGATCTCTCTCACTTCAAGAAAATGATCGAAGCCCGGCTTGTCGAACTGGGAGGGCGCATGCAGGACATCGAAACTGAACTTGAAACTCCCAAGCCCAAGGATCTGGGCGATCAGGCAATTGACCTGGAAGATGATGAGGTTCTTGAGGGGATCGGGCGTGTGTCGCAAAGGGAGGTCGCACTGCTGCAAAACGCGCTGGCAGAGATCGCGAACGGCTCGTATGGCTTCTGCAAAAAATGTGGCGGACCGATTTCAGAAGCCCGGTTACAAGCCGTGCTCTATGCGGTCTTGTGCCGTGATTGCGCGCAAATCGCGCAATCCGGCAAAGGCTGACACCTACCTCTGAATGCTTTCCAGATAGGCCGCCAAAGCAATCAGATCGGACGGTGTCGGCGTGGTCGCCCCTCCATCCTCGACCTGAACAGTCGGCCCCAAGTCTTCGTTTCCGAATTCGGGCATAACAGAATTGGGGTGATCGCGCCGATTGAAGCCGTCAATGACGCTCATCACGAAATTCTGGGGGAAGACACCCCGGTTTTGCGCAGATAACGTGGTCAGGTCGGGCGCACTGCCACCGTTGGCATCGACACCATGACAGGCCGCGCATTTCTGGAGATAGAGCTTTTCGCCGTGGTCAGCGCTCAGATCGGGTTCCCTGTTATCCGGTGCGCAGGCCGTCAGACTGACTGCGGCCAGCAGTCCGTAAACCATTCTCATTGTAGATGTCATTTTGCTCGCCTCTCCTGAATTGGACTTCACCCTAGTGGGCCCATTGCGCGCCGCCCTTGACTTATCTCAAGGTCGGTGGCGTCCGCACACAGGTTGGAAAGTGGCAAAGCCGCCAAGTGGCAAAAGCGCGCTGAAGCTCAGAATGATCAAGGCCACGCAAAGTGTGGGCCAGTCTGGATCATATCTCCAGAACGGTACGTCCAGTGATTTGCCCAGCCTTCATCCGGTCAAAGATCGCATTGATGTTCTCAAGCTTGTCCCATTCAAAATGGGTCGAAACATAACCATCTGCCGCGAGGCTCAGCGACTCTGCCAGATCCAGACGCGTCCCCACGATGGAACCGCGAATTGTCAGGCGCTTTAACACCACGTCGAATATCGGCAAGGGAAACGATCCGGGCGGCAAGCCCACAAGGCTCATCGTGCCATGGCGCCGCAACATGCCGGTGGCCTGGGCAAAGGCCTGGGTGTTAACGGCGGTCACCAACGCCCCGTGCACGCCGCCCAGATGGTCAGTGACCTCTTTGACCGGGTCGGTGTTGGTGGCGTTGATGGTGACGTCTGCACCCAGTGATTTTGCAAGGCTCAGCTTGTCATCCGCGACATCCACGGCGACCACATGCATGCCCATGGCCTTGGCGTATTGCACGGCCATGTGACCCAGCCCGCCAATGCCGCTGATTGCCACCCACTGACCCGGGCGCACCTCCGTCTCTTTGAGACCTTTGTAGACAGTCACACCCGCACATAGCACGGGCGACGCAGGGCCGAATTCCAACGCAGAGTGTAATTGGCCGACATAATCGGCATCTGCCCGCACGAACTCGGCATAGCCGCCGTCAACTGAGTACCCGGTGTTCTGCTGGCTTTCGCACAAGGTCTCCCACCCTCCCGAACAATGCTCGCATC